>DAOUBX010000300.1:0-3003 GCA_034432445.1 Anaerolineales bacterium | reverse complement strand
GATGCAATCCTGCATACTACCGGCCCTGGAGCATCCCGTGCGCACTACCCGTACCTTCATCCTGCGCCTGCTGCTGGACAGCGACGACCCGACCGCGCTGCGCGGCGTGGACGCCGTGGAGGAGCACTCCTTCGCCGACGCTGAGCGGCTGCTGGCACTGTTGAGAGCCGAAGCAGCAGCGACCGCCGCGCAGGAGGCTGTCCCTGAGGCGCAGCCGGCTGCTTCATCGCTCGATCATAGGCGGTCCCCATGAAGAAGGCCCTCGTGCTTTTCGTCTGCGCAATCGTCCTGGCTTCGAGCCTGGCGGCGCTGCTGGCCGCAAGTGTAGCCGGATCAGGGGCTCCGGCGGACATGGTGCGCTACGTCACTGCCGACGGCGACTCGTGCAGCTACGGCGACGCCCACCGCAACCTGGCCGCCAGGCGTCACGCCCACGGCGACTGCAACCCCGCCAAAGTGCATCTACCTGCCGCTGCTGCTGCGGCGATGAGGAGGACATCATGCAACGCCATCTGTTCCGTGACCCAACGGTCTCTGTGATCCTGGCCGCCGGCCTGGCGACGCTGTTGGCTCTGGCGCTGGGATGGGGTCTTTCTGGCGCGGCCACGCCCTCACCTCCCGGCGGCGTGGCGCACACGGACGGTGAGTACGGGGACGAGGGCCTTGCCTTGTACCCCGCCGACGCGCTGGCCGCCGCAGGCAAGCCGGGCGTGATCACCTGAACCTTCGACTCCGACAACATGGGCTAGCAGAGCCGCGACCTGTACAGCGACTACGAGCCAGCAGCCTGGGCCAACGGCGCGATCCGAAAGAGCTTCACCAACCGGACCTATGGAAGCAAAGATCCCGAGGACTTCGCCTCTTTCAGGTCTCCCCGCCTCGACCCGCCCCTGACGGGCACAAGCGGCTCGATCTCGTTCAACCACACTCAGAGCGTTTGGGGGATTTCCGAAGTGCTGTACAGCGTATGCCTGCGCTTCTCCACGACTCCCAATCCGCTGCCCTTGGGGCATGCGCCCTGCACGGTCTGGCGCCCTGTGTCAGAGTCTTATGTGTCGCTCGATTTAACGGCAGAGGGCACCTTGAACAATTTCGACTACTTCAATATGCCTCTGTGGCCCCCGTACCAGCCGACGCCTCTCACGAACAAGCAGGTGGAGGCGATCTTGAAAGAAGTGCGAGGGATAGCCGTTTACTATGTGAGCGTGAGCGACCTCTGCGTCTTTCCGAAGACTGACTGTTTGCACACCTCCACGATAACTCTGGATAACGTGCACCTCGAGGTGAGCGGCGTCAGCGGCAAGCTGGGCGCAGCGACCTTCAATGCCCAAGATGGAGATACGATCCTGTTCTATGCGGCCCTCAAAGACGCGGAGGGCCAGCCGATCCGCAGCTCAGATCAGGTCACCATGACCCTCACCGGCAAGCCGGGAGCGGTGCCCATGCTCGATGAGGACATAGCCCCTGACGACGACGTTTACACCCGGTGGGAAACGCTGACCGGCACGGGCGTCAAGACGGCCGCCGTCTACTACCGCGGGCAGAAGTTGGACGAGTTGGAAGTTTGACCGCAGCTTCACCGTCGAGATCAGCACGCCGAACTTCCGCATTGACACCGACGCCACCGGCGCGCTGCTGATCCGGCCGGCCAACGGCGGTACGACCTACGCCGAAGGCCCCGATCTGCCCCTGCTCCCCCAGGTGGTCAGGCGTTTCACCCTGCCGCCCGACGCCGGCAACATCCGGGTGACCGAGGACGTCGCGGCGCGGGTCGCGCAAGCCTATGGACCGGCCCGGTTGCAAACCGCACAACTGCACGTGGACTGCGCCGACGCGTGCACCATCGAGGCGGCCGCGACATCTGCGGCGAACCTGCTGCCGGAGGACTATCCGCCCCGCGCCTTCGATACCGACATCCAGCAGAGGCCCGACGGCACCGTCCTGACCCTGGCTGCCGTGCCCGCTCAGGTGGCGGCCGATGGCCAATTGACCCTCTTCACCCGCATGCGCTTCACCGTCAGCTACACCCTGACCACCACGCCGGCGGTCGCCATCTCCGGCGTGACCGTCAACGCCGGCCAGCCCGTGCGCGCAGGGACGGCGGCCGTGCCGCTGGACGTCAAAGTGACCAGCGCCTCCGCACAGCCGATCACCTTCCCCTGGACCGTGGCCGACGCGTCCGGACTCTCGCTCGGCGGCGGCCAACGCCCCGGCGGGCGCGAGCCAGGTCCGGCTGACGCTGGACGCCAGCCGCTGGACTGCCGGCCCCAAGACCCTCTCGGTCAGCGTTGCGGACGCGAACGGCCCCTCCGACGCAGCCTCGGCCAGCATCCAGGTGCTGGGCCTGCGCCTGGCCGCCGAGCCGGGCAGCGCGCGCGTGCAGCCCGGCAAGCCGGTCCCACTCACCGTGCGCGCCTGGGACGAAAACGGCGCGGCGGTCACGGGGCTGGCGGCGCGCCTGACGGTGCAGGTGGACGGCGCCGCGCAGGCCGTGACCTTCACCGAAGGCCCGGCCGGCAGCTACATGGGAACCATGAGCACGACCGGCCTGGCCCTCGGCGGGCACCAGGTGGCCGTGCGCGCAACCGACAGCCGCGGCCTGGCCGCAGAAGCCTGGACGTGGTTCCAGGCCGCACGGCTCATGTACCTGCCGTTGGTCCTAAGGTGATCGCAGAGCCGACCGACACCTGACAGGGTTGCGCGCACCTGTCAGGTCTTCGCTCAGAAGGGAAAACCATGATGAAGCGCACAGCCACCACACTTGATCCGGCCACACCGTCCACGCTCTATGCGGGCACCGAATGGAGGCGGCATGTTCCGGAACACGGACGGCGGCACGACCTGGAGCACGCTGAACGCTGACCTGAGCAGGCCCGGCGTTATCGCCCTGGCGGTCGATCCGGTTACCCCGCGTCAGCTCTACGCCGACACAGCCGGCGATGGCGTGTTCGATCTGATGATGGTGTCTTTGTGGAAGATTATTCCACAGCCGTTTCGGCATCG
>DAOUBX010000299.1:0-25838 GCA_034432445.1 Anaerolineales bacterium | reverse complement strand
GCCGCCGCCATGGCCATGCTGCGTTGACGCAGAGGAGGTTGCGCGGTATGGTGTCCCCTGAATTGCTCCGCCGTTATCCGTTCTTTGCCGGGCTGACGCACGATAACATCGCGGTCTTGGCCAATCTAGCCGAGGAGCACACCGTCGAGGCCGGTCACTATTTCTTCCATGCTGACGAGGAGGTCCGCTGCTTGCACCTCACCCTAGAAGGCAAGGTGGGCATCGTCGTCGAGTTGCCCGATCACGAGGTTGAGCAGCCGGTTTCGGGCCAGTTGACCGGCGCGGTCAAGACCAGGGATGTGGTGGTCAGCACCGTCGGGCCGGGCGAGGTCTTTGGCTGGTCGGCCCTGGTACCCCCCTTCACCGCCTCCGCCAGCGCCAAAGCCCTGACGCCGTGTCGGGTAGTCTGCTTCGATAGCCGCGAGCTTGTGAAGAGCTTTGCTGAAGACTGTCGCTTCGGCTACCTGATGATGCAGAAGGCCGCGCAGATCATCCGCGACCGGCTGCACGACATGCACATCCAGTCGCTGGCCTACATGGTCGAGTGACGACGGCTTGCGGCCCAGAGTACAGGGGACGCAGTGAGTCGCATCGAGACGCGCAGGGGGATCTGCCCTGCGCGATTCGCCTCTTCGCTATGAGTAGCTACGAGTTGGGGTTAGCACCTCCGGCGGATTATTTCACAGCGCTGTCGCCAATTCACTGTTTCTGCGCCCGTTGTGATACTCTACCCCTGCCAACCTGGCCATGCGGCCAGGCGTCGCGCTCACCCGTTGTCTGATGCGCCGAAGACGATTCTGTGATATGCTGTGGGGGATACCGCCGCTTCCACCCGTGAAAGGTCGTTTGCCATGCACACTGTCGAAGTCTCTCACCTCCAAAAAGCGTTTGGCGCCACCCAAGCCGTGGCCGATGTTTCCTTTGCCGTGGAAAAGGGCGAGATCTTCGGGCTGCTCGGCCCCAACGGCGCCGGCAAGACCACGTCGATCCGCCTGATGTTGGACATTTTCAAGCCCGACGCCGGCACGGTTTCGATTTTGGGCGGCCCCATGACCGAGGCCAAGAAGAACCGCATCGGTTACATGCCGGAGGAGCGCGGTCTCTACCAGGAAATGCCGCTTGAGGCCTGCCTGGTCTACCTCGGCACGCTGAAGGGCCTGTCCAAGGCCGAGGCCCGGCGCCGTTTGCAACCCTACCTGGAACGCTTCGACCTGGCACAGCACAAAACCAAAAAGGTCAAAGAGTTGAGCAAGGGCATGCAGCAGAAGGCGCAAATCATCGCCACGGTGCTGCATGCCCCAGAGCTGCTGATCATGGACGAGCCCTTCAGCGGCCTGGACCCGGTCAACACGCAACTGGCCAAGGACCTGATGCTGGAGCTGCGCCAGCAGGGCGTGAGCATCATTATGTCCACCCACATCATGCACCAGGTCGAAGAGATGTGCAACCGCATCGTGCTGATCAACCAAGGGCGCAACGTGCTCTACGGCGAGGTGGGCCAGATCCAGCGCCAGTATTCGGGCCACGCAGTGCGGGTGAAAGTAGCCGGCGACTTGCCCTCCCTGGCCGGTGTGCAGGCCGTCGTGCCGCACAACGGCGCGGTGCAGCTCATGCTCGACCAACAGACCAGCCCACAGGACATCTTGCAGCAACTGGTCAGCCATCACAGCGCCATCGAGCAGTTCGAGATCGCCCTGCCCAGCCTGGACGAGATCTTCATCCAGGCGGTCAGCGCGCAGTAAAGGAGCGGCGTCATGTCCAAGATGTGGCTGGTGGCGGAACGCCAGTTCAAACAAGAAGTTTTCAAGCGCGGCTTTGTGCTGGCCATCATTGCCATGCCGCTTTTCCTAGGTTTCACGGCCGCCATGGGCTGGCTGGGCGAGCGCATGGCGCAACAGACCACCACCCTGGGCTATGTAGACGAGGGCAATGTGCTGGCGCAAGCGCCTGCGACCAACGATGAACGCGTGCGCTTAGTCCGACTGGCTAGCCCCAACGAAGCGCGTGCTGCCCTGGAGGCGGGACAGATCGATGGTTACTTTGTCCTGCCTGCCGATTATCCAAAGACGCGCCAGGCGCAGTTGGTGCACAAAGGTCAGGTCGGCAGCGCGGCCGTGCAGGCTTTCTTCCAGGCCCTGCGCGGCAATCTGCTGGCCGGCCAGCCGGAAGAGGTCGTCACGCGCGCGCTGGAGGGGCCGAAGATCAGCGTGTTGGCCACAGCCCGCCACCGCGCCGTGCCCCTGGGTGCACCCGGCCTGGAGCAGTTCCTGCCGTTGATCGGCGCAGCCCTGTTCGCCTTTCTGGTGATGACCGTGGCCGCCACGCTGATGGAGGCCATGGCGGCGGAGAAGCAGAATCGCACCATCGAAATCCTCGTGTCATCCATCTCGCCTGGCCAGATGATGGCCGGCAAGATCGTCGGCGTGATGGGCATGGCGCTGCTGTTGGCCGCCAGTTGGGTGGCGTTGCTGCTGGGCTTCGCCTGGTTTGGCGCCGTCGTGATGGACTGGGAGTGGCTGCGGGGCGTGGCCATCAACGGCCGCGACCTGGCGCTGCTGATCCTGGTGGCGCTGCCCAGCTTCCTGTGCATGGCCGCGCTCATGGTGGCCTTCGGCTCGACCATCGTGGACGCCCACGAGGCGCAGCAAGTCGGCGGGGTGGCTTTTCTGGTCATCTTTGCGCCCATCTACCTGTTCTTTCTCTTCGGCAACAACCCCAACAGCCCGCTGGCCATCGCCCTCAGCCTGTTCCCGTTGACCAGCGTTACCAGCCTGGCGGTGCGCAGCATGTTCATGGAAGTGCCGGCCGCGCAGTTCGTTGCCGCCGCGCTGGTCTCCCTGGTCTGCGGCATCGCCCTGGTCTGGCTGGCCGGCAAGCTCTTCCGCGCCAACATGCTGCGCTACGGGCAAGGGTTGCGGCTGGGCCAGTTGCTGCGTGGACGGTCAAAGGCGCAAGGAGTGACTGGGTGATTGGATGACTGGCTGATTGGGTGATAGGGTGACTTCCAAATGTGACCTTTCTTGCCTTGTCTACTTGTCTACCAATCTACCAATCCCCGATGTACCAGTCCCCAAAGGAGCCACTATGAACAAGACCCTCGTGATCATGGCCAGTGAGATACGCGCAACGTTGCGGCGCAAGTCGTTTGTGGTTTTCGCCTTTGTCATTCCCCTACTGCTCGGCCTGATCGCGCTGGGCGTGGGGGTGCTCAACCGTGAAGCGCTGTCCGACGCAGTGGCTGAGGCTCAGGCCGCCACGCTGGCCGGGCCGGCCAGCAGCCGGGCCGGCCTTGTTGACCAGGACGCCTTGATCCGCACCATGCCCGAAAGCCTGACAGCAGGCCGGCTGACGCTGTATGCCAGCGAGGCAGCGGCGCAGGAAGCTCTGGCTGCAGGCGAGATCGCCGGCTATTACGTCATTGCGCCGAACTACGTGCAGAGCGGCCAGGTGACCTACGTCACCGACGACTTTAGCGTGCTGGGCGACCGACTGGACAGCGATCTGCTGGAACAGGTCTTGCTGGTGAACTTGCTAGGGGGCGACGCCGGCCTGGCCGCGGCCGTCCGACAGCCGTTGCAGGTGCAGACAACCTCGCTGGCGCCGCCAGCCGCGCCGGTCGAGGATGCCTGGATCACCGAGCTCTTCCCGCTCTTCATGGTGTTGATCCTCTACATGGCGTTGATCATCCCCGGCGGCATCCTGATCAACGCCCTGATCGACGAAAAGAAGAACCGGGTCATGGAGGTGCTGATGACCTCCGTGTCGCCGACGCAGATGATCACAGGCAAGGTGACGGCGCTGGGCCTGCTGGGCCTGGCGATGACCGCGCTCTGGCTGGGTGTGCTGTGGGCAGTGTCTCGCTTCGGCGGCTCGGCGCTGAGCATTCCGCCAGGCTTCAGCATCCCCGTTGGCCTGCTGGTTTGGGCGCTGATCTATTTCCTGGGCGGCTATGCCATCTACGGCGCGCAGTTCGCCGGCATCGGCGCGCTGGCGCCCGACATCAACCAGACCAAGAGCGCCACCTGGATCGTCATGCTACCCATCGTGGTCGCCTATGTGTTTATGGCCGTCGGCTACACCGACCCCACCGGGCCCTTGGCGGTCGCTTTGAGCCTCTTTCCCTTGACCTCCTCGGTGGCCATGATCGGCCGTATGGCCGCTACTGAGGTGCCCATGTGGCAAAGCGTGCTGGCAGCCGTGTTGCAGTTTGCCACGGCCTTCGTGATCATCCGCATGACGGCGCGCTTGTTCCGGGCGCAGTATCTGTTGACCGGTCAAACGTTCTCGGTCAAGGGCTATTACAAGGTGTTGTTTGGCCGGGCGTAGACAATTCACGTGCCGTGGCTTCACGTGCCGGGCACTAAAGGAAGTGCCCGGCACGTTGGCAATCACAAAGGAGCTCGAACCATGAACTCTATCAACGAACGCGACCTGCACACGCACGTACAGATTCTCGGCTGGCTGCGCATCATCGGCGCCGCGCTGACGGCCGTGATCGGCTTGGGGCTGCTGTTCTTCCTGGCCGGCATAGGCATGTTTGCCGCGGCCGACTCGGGCGAGGCGGCGCCCTTCTGGGTGCTGTCCCTGGTGGCGCTCTTCGTGGGCGGGCTGATGGTGCTGTTGGCCCTGCCCAGCCTGCTGGCCGGCATCGGCCTGCTGCGCCGCAAGGAGTGGGGGCGTATCCTGGCGCTGATTGTGGCCGTCTTCGACCTGTTCAACTTCCCCATCGGCACGCTGATCGCAGCCTACAGCTTCTACGTGCTGTTGCAGAACTCGGCGTCGGCTTACTTTGCCGGAACGACTACCAGCCTGACAACGACCGGCTAGGCCGGCAGTGAACCAGGCGGGCGCGTCGGCGATTTTTCTCGCAGAGCGTTCTGGCTATAATCAGGCCAGCATGTACTGTGAGGTTGTTTTGGGCCGATGAAACGACGCCAACGAGCCGTAGTCTGGGGCTGGCGCCAGGGGCTGGCCGTGTGGATGGTCTGGCTGAAGCGGCCCTTCTCCAAGGTCGCCAACTTGACCAAGCCTAAGGTGCCCTGGCAGCCCCTGCAATTCGCCTCGCTCGATGAATACGCCGCCTGGCTGCGCGAGCACGCAGAATGGGTCGCCGACCCGCTGGGCGGCGTGATCGATTCCTTCCCCAGCCTGGGCAATGCTGCCTACCAATTGCTCACCAAAGGCAAGTTCGCCGACGATTGTGATGGCCTTGCCTGCTTCTCCGCCGCCAACATCGAGCCATTCTGCGACCGACCCGAGGACCGCTATCTGGTCACCGTGCTCATCAACCCCTTCGATGTCGGCTGGGCTGACGCCGCCCACGTGATGCTCTTCTTCAAGCAGAACCACAAGTGGCGGGTAATCAGCAACCAATACCTCTATGCGCCCGCCTGGGACACATTCCTCGATGCGCTGCAACTCAACGACTACGTGGGAGGACGGACGATCTACCTGGCCGTGGTGCAAGATGCGCAGTTAAAGACGTTGTGGTGGGGCAAGCCGGGACCCACAGACGGCCGGCCGCCGCGGCTGCAATGATTTGGGTGTGTTTGCGTCTGGTTGCAGAGCCATCGCGCGGGATGACAGGCGCCGCAGTCTGTGATATAGTAGGGTTGACGGAACTACTGGCAGGCGTCGGGCGCCTCCAGCAAGGGGACACAAGCGTCTGGCGCCGAAGACTGACAAACTGAGGAGGTCAACGATGTTCAGCAAGATCCTACTCGCCACCGATGGTTCGCCGAGCGCCACCGAAGCGGCCTACTACGCCTCGCGCTTGGCTCGGTTGACCGGCGCTCAGGTGCTCGTGGTGCATGCGCATGCCCGCGTGCCCAGCTACTTGGGTGAACCCAACCTGAGCGCAATGATTCATGCTACGCTGGAAGAGGCCCAACACATCGTTGAACCGGTGGTCGCCGACCTGCTGGCAGCCGGGGTTGACGCCAGCGGTGAAATCCTAGAAGGCCCGCCGGCCGAGACGATCCTCGCCGTGGCCGAAAACCGTGGCTGCGATCTAATTGTCATGGGCACGCGCGGCCACAGCTCTTTGGCCGGCATACTCTTGGGCAGCGTCAGCCACAAAGTGTTGGCCAACGCCAAAGTGCCGGTGCTGGTTGTGCGACCGGCCTAGTGCGCAGGCGTCCACGCGCCTGGAGACGAGGAGATCCAATTGTCTCAACTGAAGCCATCTCATACCCCGGCGCGCGCCATGATGGGCAAGATCGGGCTGCCCATGCCGGCGCGCGAGCTGGCAGCGCGGCGCTGGGACGTCATCGTGGTCGGCGCCGGGCACAACGGCTTGGCCTGCGCGGCCTATCTGGCGCGGGCCGGCAAACAGGTGTTGGTCATGGAAGCGCGCGAGCGTATCGGCGGCGCGTGCACGCTGGAGGAACCATGGCCCGGTTTTCGCGTTTCTCCCTGCGCCTACCTTTGCGGCCTGCTCCATCCGCTGGTGATCGAGGAACTGAACATGCCGGCCTGGGGCTACCACTGGACGCCAGCCACGGCCGGCATGTTCGTGCCCTTTGAGGATGGCAGCTACATCCAGCTGCCGGAGGACGACGACGCCGCAGAGGAAGCAGTCCGTCGCTTTGCGCCGCAAGACGTGTCCGGGTGGCGCGCCATGAACGCTGTGATGCGCCGGGCGCGCAATGCGCTGCGCCCGGCCGGCCCACTGGGCGGCGCGTTCTCGGCCGATGACCTGTGGCTCGGCCCGCCGCCGAGCCGCGCGCAGATCGCAGAGCGACTGGCCGGTGACGAAGAAGCGTTCGGCCTTGTCTTCGAATGGTCGATGGTAGAGTACGTGGAGCGCTACCTCAGCGACGAGCGTTTGCAGATGGCCTACCTGGGCCAGGGCGTGATCGGTACGTTCGCCAGCCCATTCGACCCAGGCACGGCGTCGATCAATTTTCACCATTCTAGCGGCCGACTGGGCGGGCTGGCCGGCGCTTGGGGCTACGTGCGCGGGGGCATGGGCATGGTGTCCTTCATCCTCGCCGACATCGCGCGCGACCTAGGAGCCGTCATTGCCGCCGGCGTGCCCGTGGCGCGCATCCTGCCCGGCGAAGGGGTAGAGCTAGAAGGCGGTGAGCGCATCCACGCGCCGGTGGTGGTATCCAACGCCGACCCCAGAACGACGCTGCGGCTGTTGGGAGACGCAGCCGATCCGGCCTGGCGCGCCCAGGTGGAGGCAATCCCCAGCGAGGGGTGTAGCATGAAGGTCAGCGTGGCCTTGCGGGAGCTGCCGAACTTCCGCGCCAAGCCAGGCACAGACGAGCTGCACCACCGCGGGCAGATCAACACGCCCTTGACCAAACAAGAGTGGCAGCAAGCCTATGCCACAGCGCGCGCCGGCGGCCTGCCCGATCGACTGTGGACCGAGCTCTATTTTCAGACTGTGTATGACGACACGGTGGCCCCGGCAGGCACCCACCTGATGAGCGTTTTTGCCCAGTATGTGCCCTACAACTTCACCCAAGGAGCCTGGGACGACTGGCGCGAGCGGGCCGGTCAAGTCGCCTTGGAGTCGATCGCAGCCTTCTGCACCAATCTTCCCGACGCCATCCTGCACTATGAGATTCTCGGCCCCCGCGACATCGAACAACGCGTTGGCTTGGCAGGCGGCCACATCTTCCAAGGCGAGATCTTGCCCGCAACCATGTGGGACAGGCGGCTCAGCTACAAGACGCCGATGCAAGGGGTTTACCTGTGCGGTGCGGCCACGCATCCCGGCGGCAGCGTGATCGCCGTCAACGGACGCAATGCTGCGCTGGCAGTGCTAGGGGAATGACGGAACAAGAGTGACGCGCAGGGGGAATGCAGGCAAGTGAACTCAGTTCAGGCGCGCCAACAACTCCTGCACATGCGCGTGGGTTCGCTTGATCTGGTCCTGTTGGTCGTCCGTCTCGTCGCTCAGCCAGAGGTAGCGAGTCAGGTCGAAATGCGCCTGACGATAGTTGCCCGTCTGGTAATGCAACAGGCCGCGATCGCGCCACTGGTGCGCATCGTCAGGCAGCAAGAGCAAGAGATGGTCCATGACGACCAACGTCTGCGCAAAATCATGGCGGCGCAGATAGCAGGTTTTCAGATTGGCCAGCATGCGCACGATGATCTGGCGCGTGGTTTGGGGTTGGAAGTCGCTTTCGCTGAGCTGCACGTCCCGGCCGGTGATGCGACTGATCAGGCGCCGACACGCCTCGCGGTTGGGCAAGATCTGGCGGTGAAAAGGGTCCACGTAGACGCGGTGCATGGGGTCGTCAGTCTCGTGGCGCACAACGAAATGAGCGGGCAGGCCGATACCCGAGATGGCTAGCCCGACGCGGCGGCCCACCGCCATGTAAAGCACCGACAGCGAGATCGGAATGCCCGTGCGCCGGCTCAGCACGTCGTTGAGGAAGCTGTTGCGCGGGTCATAGTAATCGACCAAGTCGCCGCGCAGGCCCATTTCCTCGAACATGAAGTGATTGAGGCGCAACAGGCGGGCGTGATCGGTCGGAGCGCTGACCAAGCGCTGCGCCCCAAGCTGCGCCATATGCTCCACCTCCGCCTCGAGCGCTGCCAAATCGAGATCCGGATAGCCAATGCGCGCCAGGTGCATGGCCGCAACCAGGAGATCGGGCTCGCCATGGCCCACCCACAGGGCCTCAAACTCGCTAATAGGCATGGGCTTTACTGCTCCAAGGGCTGTCATGTCAGAATCAGCGGCCAGAGCCTGAGTGGTTGCAGTAATGCTGACACGGGCCGGCCGCAAGAGAGGGACTGTGGCGCTACAGGCCTTGCGCAGGATACCACAAAGGCGCCGGCGCGTCCAGTTGTCTGCTCGCCACGCTTAGCTCGCCTGCGGGCGGTACGCGCCCAGCCGAAAGGGACTTGACCCCGCGGGGGCGTGTGACGAACAGTGCCCAGTTGGGCAGCGCTGTTAAGCGCCCGGCGCCTCAGTTTGGCTGATTGACGACGCAGTGCTACACTGCGAGTGTTTTCTCGGGTCCGGGCGCTGGCGTCCGGCAACTTTTTTGTGGAGAGTGTTCGTGCCCTTCTTATCGTGGCTTCATACCATGATCGCCGTCTGGCTTGCGGCCTACGGCGCCAACGCCTTGCTGGTCACACTGATCTACCTGCGTCAACGGCGGCGGTCCTTGCCAACGCCCCCATCGCCGGGCGACTGGCCCATGGTGACCGTCCAACTGCCGATCTTCAACGAGCTACACGTGGTGGAACGGCTGATCGACGCCATCGCTGCTCTGGATTATCCCCGCAATCGGCTGCAAGTGCAGGTGCTGGACGACTCCACCGACGACACGACGGCCCTGGCCGCGGCCTGTGTCGAACGCCACCGCGGCCAAGGCTTGGATATCCACCTGCTGCATCGCGCCGAACGCCCCGGCTACAAAGCCGGCGCCCTGGCGGCAGCGCTGGAAGTCGCGACCGGCGAGTACATCGCCATCTTCGACGCCGACTTCACGCCCCCAGCCGATTTCCTGCGCCGCACAGTACCGTACTTGGTAGCTGATCCCAACCTGGGCTTTCTGCAGACGCGCTGGGGGCACTTGAACCAGGACTATTCCGGCTTGACACGCGCCCAGAGCCTAGCGCTTGATGGCCATTTCGTCGTTGAACAGACGACGCGCGAGCGCAGCGGTTGGTTCTTCGGCTTCAACGGCACAGCCGGCCTGTGGCGGCGGGCCTGTATCGAAGCTGCCGGCGGTTGGCAAGATGACACCCTGTGCGAAGACCTGGACCTCAGCTACCGAGCGCAACTGGCTGGTTGGCGCGGCCTTTACCTGCCGGAAGTGGTGGCGCCGGCCGAAATCCCACCGCAACTGGCCGCCTACAAGCGGCAACAGGCGCGCTGGGCCACCGGTTCCATCCAGACGCTGCGCAAGCTGGGCTGGCAAGTGGCGACCGCGCCCCGTCCCTGGCCGGTACGCCTGGAGGGGCTGTTGCACCTGGGCGCCTATTTGGCCCACCCCCTCATGCTTCTGCTACTCTTGCTGACCTTGCCCCTCTTGTGGTTCGGCAGCGAAACGCAAAATCCCCTGCGCTGGTTGCTCGCCTACTTGGGCTTCGCCACGGTCGGCCCCCCCTTGCTCTTCGCCGTGGCCCAATGGCAATTGCGGCCGGCAACCGACGGCGGCGCGGCCTGGCTACGCCGCATGGCTGCGCTGCCGATATTGATGCTGCTGGGTACAGGCGTTGCGCTGAGCAACACCTTAGCTGTGCTGCGCGGGCTGACGGGTCGGCCAGGAGTTTTCCGCCGCACTCCCAAGTTTCATCTGGAAAGCCGCGGCGACGCCTGGCGTGACAAGCCTTACGCCTTGCCGCTGGACGGCACAGTGATCGGCGAGCTGGCTATCACCGCCTACGCCATGCTGACAATCGCTGCCGCCATCGGCCGGGGCCACATGTACGCTGTCCCCTTCATGCTTCTGTATGTGCTCGGGTTCGGCATGGTAGCAGCAATCGGCTTGGCGCAGGGATGGCAGAGACGGTTGGCGCCGCAACGCCGACGCCGCTTGCAGTCGACGCCCAGCGCGGCAGAGGTCTACTAACACGAGCTCTACCCCCCACACCTGTGTAAACACCAGGCGTCCAGGCTCTCTGTTCGGAGCGCTGGACGCCTGGTCATCGCTGCTCACACCACTGCGCCGCCACATGCCCTCAGCGACGGGGCGCAGCACCGTGGCTTTCGCCCCCCGTCAGCTCGTCGTGCGAATCGGCAGCTCCACCGGAATCGGCGCCTCCGGTTCCCGCTCGAACTCCAGTCGCGTCTGGCCCGGGGTGTCCTCATCGGGCACTACGGTGATCAACACCGTGTCGCCGGCGCGGAACTCACCCTTCAGCAGCCGCTTGCTCAACGGCGACTCCACATAGCGCTGCAGAGTACGACGCAGTGGGCGGGCGCCGAACTGCGGGTCATACCCCTTGTCGGCCAGCCAGTTGCGCGCTTCCGCCGACAGATGAATCGTCAGACCCTGTTCCACCAGCCGCGCGCTGATCTCCTCAAGCTGCAGATCGACGATCTGGCGCACATCTTCTTTGGTCAGCGTGTGGAAGATGATGATCTCGTCGATGCGGTTCAAGAACTCAGGACGGAAGGTCTCCTTCAGCCCGCGTTCGATCTGTTCACGCAGCTTGCGGTCCTCGGCGTCCAAGTCTTGCTCCTCTGGCCCGGTGCGGAAGCCAAGCGCGCCGCCCTTCTTGGCATAGGCCGTGCCGATGTTGCTGGTCATGATGATGACACAGTTGCGGAAGTCCACCAGGTGGCCCTGGCCATCGGTCAACCGGCCGTCTTCCATGATTTGCAGCAACGTGTTCCACACCTCAGGGTGCGCCTTCTCGATCTCGTCGAAGAGGATCACTCGGTAGGGGCGCCGGCGCACAGCCTCGCTGAGCTGACCGCCTTCCTCATAACCCACATAGCCGGGCGGCGCGCCCATGAGGCGACTCACCGTGTGCCGCTCGCGATATTCGCTCATGTCGATGCGCAGCAGCGCGTCCTCGTCGTCGAAGAGGAACTGCGCCAGCGCCTTGGCCAGCTCGGTCTTGCCCACGCCGCTGGTGCCCAGGAAGATGAACGAGCCGATGGGGCGCTTGGGGTCCTTCAACCCAGAGCGCGCTCGCCGCAAGGCGTCCGCCAGCACCGCAATGGCCTCCTTTTGGCCTATGATGCGCTTGCCCAGCTCTTCTTCCATGCGCAACAGCTTCTGCGCCTCCTCTTCCAGCAGACTGGTCACCGGGATACCGGTCCAAGAGGCCACCACTTGGGCGATGTCATCGGCGCTGACGACCTCGTCAAGGCCTTTCTCGGCGCGCCAAGCAGCGCGCGCCACCTCGAACTCCTGCTCCAGCTTGATGCGCTCGACTTTGTAGGTCGCGGCGCGCTCGTAATCGCGCGCCGCCCAGGCCGCCTCTTCATCGGCCGTCAACCGCGCCAGCCGATCCTTCAGCGCTTTGAGCTCTTCCGGCATGGTGTAGAGCGCCACGCGCAGCTTAGCGGCAGCCTCATCGATCAAGTCGATAGCCTTATCGGGCAGCTTGCGCTCGGTGACGTAGCGGTGCGACAGCTGCGCAGCCGCTACCAGCGCCTGGTCGTCAAAAGTGACCTTGTGGTGCGCCTCATAGCGGTCGCGCACGCCTTTCAGAATCTCGATCGTCTCCTCGACGGTCGGCTCGTCCACGAAGACAGGCGCAAAGCGACGCTCCAGCGCTGCGTCCTTTTCGATAAAGCGCCGGTACTCGTCCAGCGTGGTAGCACCCACGCAGCGCAGCTCGCCGCGTGCCAGGGCCGGTTTGAGCATGTTGCTGGCGTCGATGGCGCCGGCAGCCGCGCCGGCGCCGACAACCGTGTGCAGCTCGTCGATGAACAGGATGATCTCGCCCTCAGAGCGCTGGATCTCCTCCAGGGTGGTCTTGAGGCGCTCCTCGAACTCGCCGCGGAAGCGCGTGCCGGCCACCATGGCGCCCAAATCCAGCGCCACCACACGCTTGCCCATCAACGGCTCCGGCACGTCGTCGCTGGCGACCTTCTGCGCCAAGCCCTCGACGATCGCCGTCTTGCCCACGCCTGCCTCGCCGATCAACACCGGGTTGTTCTTGGTGCGGCGGCTCAAGACCTGGATGACGCGCAGAATCTCGGCGTCCCGGCCGATCACGGGGTCCAGCTTGCCCTCGCGCGCCAACTGCGTCAGGTCGCGGCTAAAGCGTTCCAGGGTGCGGAACTTGGTTTCGGCGCCCGGATCGGTCACGCGCTGCCCGCCGCGAATCTCCTCGATGACCTGTGAAATACGCTCCTTGGTCACGCCTTGCTCGCGCAGGATGTTGGCCGAGGGGGTGTTGCGCTCACTGGCAATGCCCAGCAGCAGGTGCTCGGTCGAGATGTACTCGTCCTTGAGCTTGCTGGCCTCCTCGTTGGCCACGTCGATTACCCGCTTGAGCCGCGGGGTGATGAACACCTGTGCCACCTGCCCGCTGTAGCCCATGCCGGCGGACTTCGGGCTGCGCTGCAGATGTTCTTCAAGTTTGCCCCGAATGACGTTGACCGGCGCGTTGAGCTTCTCGATGATTTGCGTGGTCAAGCCCTCCGGTTGCTCGAGCAGTGCCAGGAACAGGTGCTCCGTGTCCACCTGGCTATGTTGATAGCGCTGCAAGATCTCATACGCTCGCATGGCAGCATCTTGCGCGCGTTCGGTAAAACGATCAAATCGCATCATACGTCCTAATTCCTTTGCTTAGCGCAGCTATTCAGCCCTAGGTGCCGGGCACTTAAGGCTGCGCTGGCCAGGGCGTCTGCAGAGCCGGCTCAAGCTGGAAACCGGTCACAAGTGCCCGGCACCTGAATAGTTACTGCTTAGCGCAGCTTTGGGCCAAACGTTCGCCGTTGCAGCGGTTCGCAGCTGACACGTTGGCCTGAAACTGTCGCTTCTGTGCTTTTCGCCCAACTGCTTATCTGCATTATCGTCTATGCTCAGTATACCGTCTTTAAATCCTAAGGGGCGTACAACCCATTACCTTTGCGCCAAAACTAACACAAGTCTAACATCTTCAGCCAAAGGCGCCGGGCATTCGAGTCTGCGTCGGCAACAATGTCCGTCGAGCCCAATCAACTCGCGCCTGGACGGCAAGGGTCCGGCAGCTGAGGTGGTCAGTAAACAAGAGGGCAACGGCTTGGCCGCTGCCCTCTGACCAAGGTACAGGGCACAGCCCTCAAAAACCCGTTAGTAGCGCAGCAACGCACCTACCGCGCCCTGCTGCTTGAGCTCATCGATGCCGGAGACAACCGTCAGGTCGATCCCCTGCTCAATTGCCCAGCGCACCAGGCTGTCGGCGGCGTCCGGCAACGTGCGCAGCGGCGTTCCGCAGGCTGGACAGGTTTCCATCTCCTGCACCTCGACATAGCCACAGTTGTCACAACGATAGGCCGGCGCAGCATATCCTTCGTCCAAAATCAGGTGGTGGGCGCGGCCGGCGTACACCGCAGTCAACGTATCTTTCAAGCCCAAAGCGGCCGGTCCTCCCTTGGCGGCCGCAGTCAGCAACTGTTGCACCAGCGCGCGTTTGCGCTCCATGTCGGCTTTGTGGATCAGCGCCAAGGACTTCTCACCCACCTCGGCCGGGCTAGCGGTCATCTCCACGTTGATCGTGCCGACCACCAAGGCGCGCGCGCTCTTGGGCAAGAGCGCAGCAAAGCGCGCCACATTCTCGTCCGTGCCGCCCAGGATCAGGTGCTCACACCGACCATCGCGCACGATTTCAGCGGTCATATCAGCAGCATCTTTGAGATTGCGGTAGGCAGCTTCGTCCTCATGCCGCTGGTAGCGAGCAGAGGCCCACCCTCCTTGCTTATGGCGCTTGACATCCTCGCCGGCTACGCCGGTCACATCTTCCAATTCGCCCATGTGAAAGAGGAACAGATGGGCCCCCTCGCGGTCCACCAGTACGACCCCATAACGAGTGTAGGTATCCAGAAGGTCGCTAAGCGGTTTGACATAGGCGCGGCGGCCGGCAAAAACCCTGTCCTCCACAGGCACCATCAGCGGGTAGGCCCGCCACAAGTCATCAGCAGCGCAGCTAAAACAGACCAAGCCGCGCCCTTGCCAGTCATACTCAAAATCGACATACCGTTCGACGCGAGATCGATCCTCCTTGGCCACGTGGCTGTTGACGGAGTCGAGCAAATGGCGCATGGCCAATTTGTAGGTGTCCGTGGTGCGCTGCAACGGATCGACGTTGAGATAGAAACTCAACACCGGCGCGGTTTCACTGGTCGCCTGAAAACCTACCAGCTCTTGCAGTGCTGCCTTGTCTATCATGGTAAAACCTCCATCGGTCACGCCGGCCCTTACCTTTCCAGGCCGGCAGAATGCCCGCCAGCACAGCCAGAGATAGCTGCCGGCGAGTTCAGTCGCCAATAAAGGTCAGAGATAACGACGCTGTTGGCTGTGCAACGCGTGCGAGGGCCAACCCATCCGCTCAACGTGGCCGGTCCCTGCCACAAAGTCGCAACAGATGCAACAGCCACAAGCCTCCTTTCTACGCACTCGACCTGGCCAGCTCGGCCAGTTGACGAAAGAGTTGTCGTTGCTTATCGGTGAGCTTCTCCGGTAGTTGCACCTTCACCTTCACCAGTAAGTTGCCACGCTTTTGCGGGTCGCGTAACACGGGCATGCCCTGACCGCGCAGCCGGAACGTCTGGCCGGGTTGTGTGCCCTCGGGAATGCGCAGCGCAGCCTGGCCGGTCAGCGTCGGCACAGTCACTTCACCGCCTAGCACGGCCGTGTAAAGATCGATTGGCACCTCGCAGCGCAGATCATCCCCGTCGCGCTCGAACACCGGATGCGGCAACACTTCGATCACCAAGTACAGATCACCGCTTGGGCCGCCTGCCATTCCGGGTTGGCCCTCACCTGCCACGCGCACCTTGGAGCCGGTGCGCACGCCAGCCGGTATCTTCACCTCCAAGCGTCTGTTGTCGATGGACAACACGCGCTGTGTGCCGTGAAAGGCCTCCTCCAGCGTCACCTGGACGGGATGCTCGACATTGCGGCCGCGCTGTGTACGCGGCTGGGCCTGGGCGCCACTGCGAAAGGCCGAGCCGCCGCCAAAAATGGCCTGGAAGAAATCGGAGAACCCGCTTTCGCCGAAGATGTCGCCCAAGTCGCCGTACTCGACGCGCACGCGTCCTCCGCCGGGCGCGCCCGCCATCCACTGCGCCCAGTCGAAGCCCGTGGGATCCTGCCCGGTCCGCTGAAAAGCTTGCCAGTTAGCGCCCAATTGATCGTATTTCTTGCGTTTTTCGGGGTCACTTAGCACTTCGTAGGCCTCGTTGATCTCCTTGAAGCGCTCTTCTGATTTCTTGTCCCCCGGGTTGACGTCAGGGTGATACTGGCGCGCCAACCGGCGATACGCCTTCTTGATCTCTTGCTCACTCGCGTTCTTGTCCACACCTAGCGTCTTATAATAGTCCCGATACTCCATACAAGCATCCTTGCCTGGTCTTTAGTTTGGTTACATTGTATCACTTGCTCATACCCTTGTCAATGGACGCAGCGCGCTCAGGGCCATGACTAGCACAACTCTAGCACTCTATGACAGCCATGCACAAGGCCGGCGCATAGCAGCAACCGACAAACTGTTTGGCCTTGCTGCAGGCGTGTGGTAGAATGCGGCCGTGTCGACCCTGGCTCTCCCACCGACGTCTAATCCGGTTGCCCGCTCCCAAGCACTCGATGCGCGCCCTGCTGATCCATAATCCCGCCGCCGGCCCCTCTCGTCGCCATCGCGACTTGCCTGACGCAGTTGCTGTGTTGAACAACGGCGGGTGGCGCGTCGACTGGGCTGCTACCCAAGGAGCAGGCGATGCCGAGCATCTGGCGCAGCGCGCCGTCGCCGAGGGCTATGACGTAGCGCTGGTCGCCGGCGGCGACGGCACCGTCCACCAGGTGGTCAACGGGCTGATGGCGGGGTCGAGGCCGATCAAGCTGGCCGTCTTGCCGGCCGGCACGGCCAACGTGCTGGCCTATGACCTGGACCTGACACCGGCGCCAGGGTTCGCCACAGCGCCAGTCCTCGTCACCGCTGCCCAGCAACTGCTGCGCGCCGCCGTGGCGTGGATCGACCTCGGCGTGGTGACTGCCGCCAACACCCAGCGTTACTTCGTCTGTTGGGCGGGTGTTGGCCTGGATGCCGCCGTAAGTGCAGCCGTCGAGACCCAAGCGCAGTTGAAACGGCGCATCGGGCCGGCGCTGTTCGCCGTCAACACCCTGCTCGAGCTGGGCCGGCCCGAGACGCTGACGCATTTCACCATGGCCGTGGATGACGAGGTTTGGCGCGATGACAGTGTGCTGGCCGTGATCAGCAACATTCGCCGCTACGCCCTGGTGATGAAAATGGCGCCCCTGGCGTTTCTAAACGACGGCTTGCTCGATTGTGTGCTGTTTCGCGGCAACGTCATCGAAGCTGCGCTGCCGCTGGCCAAGGTGCTGGCCGGAGCGCACGTGGACGACGCCGACGTGCACTATCGCCAGGCGCGGCACATTCGTGTGGAGACTGCACAGCCGCGTCCCGTGCATCTGGACGCCGAACCGTTTGGTTTCACACCGATCACCGTCACAGTGGCGCCGCAGGTCTTGCCTATCCTGATGCCGCCGTCGGCCGTGGCCCGCCATCTGCTGCCGGCAGCCAGCTCTAGACCCGGCGCTTGAGGCCTCTTGCTCGCCATGATGCCCTTCACCGTCAGTCAGCTCACCGCACACATCAAGCGCCTGCTCGAGGCCGATCGCAGCCTGCGCGGCTTGTGGCTGGAAGGCGAGGTCAGCAATTTCAAACGCCACGCGCCGTCCGGCCATTGTTACTTCACGCTTAAGGATAATAGCGCCGCCATTTCCTGCGTGATGTGGCGCACTGCGGCCCAGCAACTGAAGCGCCTGCCGGCAGATGGCGAACAAGTGCTGGCCTATGGCCACGTGTCCGTCTTCGAAGCGCAAGGCAAATACCAGTTCTATGCCGACCTGTTGCAGCCGGCCGGGCTGGGGCGGCTGTACCAGGAACTGGAGGCGCTCAAGCTGCGGCTGGCCGCCGAGGGCTTGTTCGACCAGGAGCGCAAGCGCCCCCTTCCCCGCTGGCCCCAACGCATCGGCATCGTGACATCGCCACAAGCCGCAGCCCTGCGCGACATCTTGCGCACACTGACGGTGCGCTACCCACTGGTGGAGGTGCTTTTGGCGCCCGCAGCGGTGCAGGGTGTCGAAGCCCCGGCGCAGATCGTGGCAGCCATCGAGCGGCTGAACGCGTACGCACGGCACGTGCAGCCGATCGACCTCATTCTGCTGGCGCGCGGCGGCGGCTCCATCGAAGAGCTGTGGGCCTTCAACGACGAGCGTGTCGTGCGGGCCATCGCCGCCAGCGCCCTGCCCATCATCAGCGGCGTGGGCCATGAGACCGACTTCACCCTGGCGGACCTGGCCGCCGACGTGCGCGCCCCGACACCGACCGGCGCAGCTGCTATGGCCGTGCCCGATCGCGTCGAGCTGGCCAACCAGGTGCGTGCCCTGCGTCAGCAACTCGCGCGCGCGATGGAGAATCGCTTGCGCATCGAGCGCCGCCGCTGGCAGCAGACACAGCGCCGCTTGCTGCGCGAGTCCCCGCAGAGCCAACTGGCCAACCGGCGGCAACGCGTGGACGAGCTCAGCCGGAGAGCCATGCGGCTGATGCGACACCGCCTGACTCTCCGGCGCGTTGAGCTGAACGGACTGCGCGCGCGGCTGAGCGCACTGGACGCCCAGGCCGTGTTGGCGCGCGGCTACGCCATCGTGCTCCAGCGCGAAACCGGTGCCATCGTAAGCAAGACAGCGCAGGCGCAGCCAGGCGACCGGCTGCGCATCCGAGTCAGCGATGGCGAGTTCGACAGCGTCGTCTCGGCGTGAATGGATAAGATCAGGAAAACCCCACCTATGGAAGAACTCACCTTTGAAGAAGCGTTTGCCCAGTTGGAACAGGCTGTTGTGGCTCTGGAAAAAGGCGACCTACCTTTGGCCGAGGCGCTAGCCCTGTTTGAGCGGGGCATGCAGCTCGCCGACCTGGCCGACCGCCAGCTCAGCGCTGCTGAGCTGCGCGTGCGCCAGATCCTCCAGGACGACAACCTCGACCTGGAGGCGGCGCCACTGAGCGATTGGCAAGGAGAAAACGACTTATGACCGTCGAACAACATCAATGGCTGCGCGGCCGGGAAATTCTATCGCCGGCGCGCGGCCTCGGCGCCGGCCTGGTGGCTGGAGCGATGATGACGGGCGTGTTGATGGCCGGTTCGGCGCTCAACGGCCAAGGAGTCTGGACGCCTATCAACGCCATTGGCGGCTTTTGGCGCAGCGCCAGCGCGCCCAGTCCCCAGTTCGATGGCTTGACCACCTGGCTGGGTCTGGCCACGCACTTCCTCTTGGCGGCCGCGCTGGGAGCGCTCTTTGCTTCGGCCATTGAGCGCATGGATAAGCCTTCGCTGCTCATCGTTGCCGGCTGGTACGGCTTCACAACATGGTTTGTGTCCACTTTCCTGGTTCTGAGCTGGCTCAAGCCCGACCTAAGCCAGTTCATGCGTAGCTGGCCGTTTCTGCTGAGCACCATCGCCTACGGGCTAACGCTCGGCGTGATCGCCGTGCGCAACAGCCGGCCGGTGCACCACGTGTTCAGCCCTGATTGACGCGCGCGACTGCGCCTGGCGGCCGGCAGAACAGCCATGCCGCCATCCGTGCTGCCCCGGCAGCAGCGCCTGTCTTGTCTGTGCCATCGTTCACCCAAAGTTTACCAAAAGTTTACCCAGCCAGCCATTGACAAGCGTTCACGAGTGATTGTATACTGCCTCCAGCGTTGCCGATTGGCAATGCCCGTCTATCAAATCTAACACACTGTGCAGCAAGACTCTTATCTGCAGGAGACAAGTTCGATGCCAAGGTCCCTTGAGACACTGGAAGGCGAATGGGAATGCATGGAGTGCGGCTACATCGAGGAAGGCCCCTCCAATCGTCGCCCCAAGAAATGTCCAGAGTGTGGCGCGGCCGGGTCGGCCTTCGAGTTCTTCGAGTACGAGGACGAAGACTGGGACGACTCGGATGACTTCCTGGACGACGAAGATCTCGACTACGACGAGTTCGACGATGACTTGGAGGATGACGACTGGGATTGACAACACCCTAAGCTAGAAAACACACGGAGACCCAGAGGGGTCTCCGTTTTTTGTTTGTCACGGCCGTGCGCTATTTTGCGCGCACAGCTCGGCCGGCGCGCCGGCCGAGCTTGGGCTCTTCCGTCGCCGAGTTCATTTTGAGGGGGAAATCTACTTCTGGCGGGTCAATCGATACCACCTGCAAAAGACAATCGCAGCGCGGGCAAAACAGCGTGGCGTCGATCTGCAAGCTGCGAGGAATCAAGAGTGTGCCACCACAGAGAGGGCATGTTGTCCACGACATGACGCAAGGCCTTTGCGCCGGTCAGTCCGGCGGACTTTCAAGCAACTCGCCAACGCCACTGTGACGAGCTTGCAGGTATGTAGACCGATCAACCGATCGCTCTTACCAGTCATCCCAGCGCCTACGGCCGCGAATCAGCTTATCCTCATCATAGGCCTCATCCTCGACGACTGCCTCGTTCTCCTCTTCCTCTTCAACCGGCTCCTCCTCCCACTCAGGTTCCGTTTCGTATTCGTCCAGAACCTCTTCGAAGACGGAATAGGTCAGACAGACTCCTTCATCGTCAATGCTGATGCGACTGGCTGCACAGTAGCCATCGTCCCAGTTGACGCAGTCTGTCATGCGACAGCGTATGATTGGCATATTCTAAGCTCCTAGTTGTGAATGGTAGCGAGTCCTGAAGCGCCCGACGCCAAGCGTTTGGCCGCAGCCTCGCTGCAGCGCAGTCCTCCGGCTAGCCGACGGACTCGTCTTCGGCCGGGTCCACAAACACATAGCCCTGTCCACGCACAGCCTGGATATAGTTGCGAAAGTCGGGTCCAAGACGACGTCGCAGCTGCGTAATGTGCACCTTGAGCAGGTCTGGGTTTTTGTCATTGGTGGCGCCGTCTCCCCAAACGATACTCATCAGCTCGCGATGCGTCACTAGTTCGTTGACATTAGCGGCCAGGTGCTGCAAAATCCGAAACTGGATTGGCGGCAACCGCACCCAACGATCGTTGATAGCAACGCGCATGCGGCCAGCGTGAATGCGCAATTGGCCTATCTGCAACACTTGAGTTTGACGAGAACGCTCTTGTTGCACCCGCAAGTGGCCAAGCAGCTGCGCCAGCCGATTGCGCTCGTCGCCGGAGCAAATGCGCTCACCCGAGGCCGAAGTCAGGAAGATCAGCGGCAGTCGTTGACCTGGGCGGAAGGCGCCGGCCAATTGGTTGCTATCCTTGGCCAAACAACCCTGCTCCAAGATGATCAAATCGGGGCTTTGAGCCTCTACCTGATAGGATATACCGTCTAAGCTCGGCTGATAGGCGCCGGTAGCTCCGCAGTCGTCGAGCAATGAGCGCACCTCGCGGTAGAACCGTGGGTCCGAGTGCACCATCAACACGTGCATGGCTGGTACTTCGGCGAGAACTGATTGAGAGTTGGAACAGGTAACTATTCAGGTGCCGGGCACTTGCGACCGGGTTCCAGCTTGAGCCGGCTCTGCAGACGCCCTGGCCAGCGCAGCCTTAAGTGCCCGGCACCTAGGGCTGAATAGGTGCTGGAACAGTAGCTTTGTCTTCTTGAAGACGGCGGCGCTAGCGCGCAGTTCACGGAGCAGCTCGCCCCGTTACGCACATTCCTGCGCCCGGCGTCGCGTTGCTCACGGCAGGCGCATTGTATCCCTTTTACCCTACTTGTCAACATGCCGAATCACCAGGGTACACGGTGCACGCCGGCCACCTGCTGCGGGTTCCCGCCGTCGCACCCACGCTGCGAGTGGACGCAAGCTTCGTTAGGCATCTACAACTATGCTATAATGGTGTTGCTGAGCTGGCAAAGCCGGGCGCCAGGAAACCTCTGAAGATGCTCCACCCCAGGTCGTAGCGTAAGTTGCGCAGTCATCTAGCCCGTAGTTTCCGCCGAGCACCATCGCTGGACGCCCCTTCGCCGGCCAGAGAGGACCTGAATGCGCCAAACGACTCCCAGATTTCCTGCTGCGGACACACGGCGAGGCCGCCTGGCGCTAGCCTTGGCTGCCGCAGTCGGGCTGTGTATCTTGGCAATACTAGCTCTCTTGCTTTTGCGTTTGCTGCGGCCACAGCCAGAGCTGCGCATGCGGCTACTCCCCGCGGCCGCGCCGCTCAGCGAGCTGCAAGAGGTCTTGATCACCACCAGCGGCTGGCGCAGAGGGGAACGAGTGACCATCTGCTTGACGTCGCCGGAGACGTTGACATGCGCGCCTGAAGCCATTGTGGCCGAGGAGCAGGCCGATCGTGAGGGCATCGTGGAGGTCACTGCCGAGGTCAACGCCCTGGTGACCCAAGGCCTGACGCGCGTCGTCGCTGCCGGTGAAGCCAGCGGTGCCGTCGAGCGCTCTTTGCGCATCTTGCAGGAACCGGTGGCGCTGGCACGTCCCAGCCCCTCATTGCCGCCCACCAACACGCCGCTCGCCGATTTTCCGCCGTCCGACGTTGTCGTTGCCCCGCCATCACCTACTCCTCTCCCGCCCCCCAGCGAATCAACGTCCGACGGCATCTGGCGCGGTGAGTTCTTTGACAATCGCGATTTGACCGGTCCAAGCATGATGACCCTCAGTGCGCCGGCGCTCAGCTTCACATGGGGCCTGGATGCGCCTGCCCCCAACCTGCCGGTCGACGGCTTTGCGGCGCGTTGGACCACGCAGCAGCCCTTCCAGGGCCGGCGTTACCGCTTCACGGCGCGCGCCGACGACGGGGTGCGCGTCTGGATCGATGATGCCCTCGTTTTGGATGAATGGCATGACAGCACATCTGAGACCACCTATGTCTTTTCGCTGGACATGATCCCCGGCGACCACGTTCTCACCGTCGAATACTACGAAGACCAAGGCGAGGCTTACCTTGAGCTGACCTGGCAGATCGACGACGACTACCCTGAGTGGCGAGGGGAGTACTTCGCCAACCCTTCTTTGACAGGCGAGCCGGACTTGATCCGTAACGATGAAGTGTTGGAGTTCGACTGGGGCCCCGTCAGTCCTGCGGGCGCCATGCTTCCTGCCGACGCCTTTTCGGCGCGTTGGGCGCGCACACTGCCTTTTCTAGCCGATACCTACCGCTTCGAGCTGCTCGCAGACGATGGCGCCCGCTTGTTCATCGACGGCCAACTAGCATTAGATGCGTGGAGCGGCGCCGGACCGACGCCGGCGCTGGTTGACTGGACCATGAGCGAAGGTATGCACGAGATGCGCGTGGAATACTTCGAAGATGTGGGCGACGCCAGCATCAGCCTGCAGTGGTACCCGGCGCCGCCCACCACGCCCACGCCACCTGCCGACGCCACAGCAACGCCACCGACCACGGACACCGCCACGTCCACGGCCACGCCCTCTCCTGCCGCTACCCTGACCGCGACCCCTGCGTTACGCGTCGTCACCGTACAACCGACCCAAGGGTGGATCGGAACCAGCCTCATGGTTACCAGCAGCGGCTGGGAGCCGGGCCGCTTTGTAACCTTAGCGTTGCTCGAGCTGGCCGCCGACATTAGCCAGGCGGACGATCTCATGCAGATGCGCGCCGACAGCAACGGCAACGTCACCTTCCAGTTTCAGTTTCCCGACGAGCCGCGCTGGAGTGCCTTGAGCCAGGTGCAAATCGTCTTACACAATGACGAGTGGACAACGCGTGGCGCTGCGGTCTTTACGCTTGTGCAGCCCTAAACGCCGTGTGCGGATGGGTCTGGGCCATAGACAGCCGACGCCTTAGTCGCCGTATCGGAACGTTCAGCGCTTCGTCACAAGCGCCGATCGTCCACAACCTGCGGCACAAAGCATGTGCGCATCCGTCGCCCGACACTGACCGGAACCCTGTTGTCACTTGACACGTCACAGCCGCGTTGTTCTGCGCCTGCCGGCGAACCATTCTGCCGCCGCAGGCGTGCAATCAGAGACCGTCGCGCTTGCGCGACGCATTCGTTCGACCGAGCCAGGCCGTTATGCAAGACTTCCAACAACTCGCTGAGAATCTCGCGTACCTGGGGTATCTGCTTTCAGGTCCGCAGCGCTTGATCACGTTGCTCGATCTCCTGCTCGTGACGATCACCTTCTACCTCATCCTCCTGCTGATCCGACGTTCACGCGCGGCGATGCTCGTGCGAGGTATTCTGGTGTTAGCCCTGCTGATGGTCGCCGTGATCGCGCTGCTCCGCTTGCCAACGTTCAACTGGCTCTTGCGCACCGCGCTGTTGGTTGGCTTGGTGGCAACGCCGATCATCTTCCAGCCGGAGTTGCGCCGCGGCCTGGAGCGCTTGGGGCGCACGATCGGCTTCTTGAGCGTGCGGCCGGTAGAGCTCGCCCACCGTGTCGTGCCGATCCTGGCGCGCAGCGTCGAGAACTTCGCCGCCAGCCGCACGGGCGCGCTGATCGTGTTGGAAGGACAAACCAACCTGGACGAATACGCCAGCACCGGCGTGATGTTGCAAGCCGAGCTCAGCGGCGATCTCTTGCAGACGATCTTCTTCGACAAGACGCCGTTGCACGATGGCGCTGTCATCGTGCGGGAAGACCAGATCCTGGCCGCGGCATGCGTCCTGCCGCTCAGCGAACAAACGCTGCCCGACGGTATGTTTCAAGGCACACGGCATCGGGCAGCGCTGGGCATCAGTGAGCTCAGCGACTGCCTGGCGATCGTTGTCTCGGAGGAAACCGGCATCATCTCGGTGGCGCACATGGGCAAGATGCAGCGCCGTCTCGACTCTACCCAACTGCGCGATCACCTCTTCCGCTTCTACGACCCCGCGCATGGCCATGAGCGGGCCCAGCGCATCGGTCCCTGGCGCCGTCCCTCCTTCGCTCGACGCCAAAGTCGAACAGCCCTGCCCAAGCGCTCACGGATTGTGCGGGCCGCCGGCTACGTGTTCACCTTCTTCGTCGCCGTGCTGCTGGCTATCGCCGCCTGGCTGTTGATCGGTGATCAGGTCAATCCGCTGCAAACCGCGGTCATTGCCGACGTTCCCCTCCGTCCTCCCAGGCTCGACCCCCGCCTGGTGGTGGTAGGAACCGTGCCCACTGCGGTGAAGGTTACCGTGCAGGCACCCCAAGATGTGCTCGGCAGCCTGCAACCCACCAGCTTCAGCGCGCAAATCGAAGCCAGCACGAACGCGCCGGGCTTGCAGCGTGCGGCGGTGGTCGTCCGACCGGGCGCCGGCCTGAGCGAGGTGCGCGTGATCGGCGCCGATCCGTCCGCTGTCGACCTGGACATTCAGCCCATCGCTACGAAGCTCCTGACCGTAACCGTCGTGATCCCCGATCGCGATAGCCTGCCCTTCTCCTATGAGATCAGCGGCGCAATCGTCGTGGCTCCCCCTCAAGTCTCGGTGACCGGCCCTGCCGAAACCGTGGAACAAGTGGTGCGCGCCGAGGTTGCGGTAGCGCTGCAAGGCGCCAAGAGCACCGTGCAAGTGGAGCAGCCGGTGGTGCTCAAAAACAGCGCCGGGAGGATTGTCACCGGCCTGCAAACTGAACCCAACACTGTGCAAGTGACCGTGCCGATTCGCCAAGCCTTCAACACGCGCGAGGCGGCCGTCTACCCCCTCATCACCGGCAACGTGGCCAACGGCTATTGGATCAGCAACGTCACCGTGGTGCCGAGCACCGTCATCCTTTTGGGCGATCCGGCCGAGCTCGAAAAGATGGGAGGGTTGGTAGACACGGCACCGATCGATGTCACCGGCGCCGCCGCCGATATCGTCCGGCGTGTGCCACTGGCGCCGCCGCCCGGCGTGACTGCGCTCAACGAACGCGGCGTGACCGAAGGTAGCGTGGAAGTGCGTATCTCGGTCGTCGCGCAAACGGGCAACATGCGTCTCAGCGTGCCGGTAGACGTGGCCGGCAGCCAGGAGGGGATGACCGTCAGCACCAGCCCCGCCTCGGTGGATCTGTACCTCTCCGGCTCCTTGCCGGTGCTCAACCAGATCATCACCGATCCCCGGCTGGTGCGGGTCGTGGTGGATGTGAGCGAGCTGACTTCAGGCACCTACAACCTGACCCCACGCTTGATTGCGCCGGAAGACCTGAAGGCCACCGTGTTCCCCAACACCATCGAAGTGCGCGTGGATCGCCGTGTGTCGGAAGCAACGCCGACGCCCACCGCCACACCGCGCGCACCGTAAGGACTTGTCGCGGGCTTGTCGGACGATCTGGCCAGATCG
>DAOUBX010000298.1:0-23422 GCA_034432445.1 Anaerolineales bacterium | reverse complement strand
GGCACAGACAGCGGCGCCTGCAACTCCGGCGACCTCGGCTGCTTCGTGGAAGGCCAGAACATCAGCACCTACAGCCCCTTCGGCCTGACCGAAGCCGGCCCCAACGCGCTGCGGCTGACGGCCCTTGAGGCGGCGCCAGTCGCGCCCTGGCTGGCGGCGCTGGCTGCGTTGACGCTTGCGCTCGTGGCAGGGCTGCTGGCGCGACGCCGGGCGCAAATCTAGTGCGGGTTGACGCGTTCGCCCATCGATGGTTTGCGCTTCAGGCTTGAGCCCGATCTCGGCGTCAAATCCTGCTCAGTCCTCGCCTCCCTTCGCCGGCGAGTTCGTCCGCACTTCGGAGTCTAGGCTTCAGCCGGACAGCCGGGCCATCGCGGCAAACTCGGCCCACGCCTAGGCCCCTGCCGCCGGCAGGCCCAGCCGTCGGGTCTTAGCCTCAGGCCCTCCGCAGGCACTGCACCCCAGGCCCCCGCCTGATGCAGTGCCGCGGAGGGCCTGTCGCGCTCGCGGCATGCCGGCGCATCAGGTCGGCGAACTTGACACCTGTCCCCCAATACCTTACACTGCAACCCCATGAACAAGCCGGCAACCCGCCCACGCAGCCAAGCCTCGTCCTCCGCCCTGTTGTTGATCCTGCTGCTAGCGGCAGCCCTGCGCTTCTTCCGCATCGGCAGCCAAAGCCTATGGGCCGACGAGGGCAACAGCGCGGCGATGGCCGGTCGCCCATTGGCCGAAATTGCCGCGCGCGCGGCGGCCGACATCCACCCCCCGCTCTATTATTGGTTGTTGCACTTCTGGGTTCGCCTCTTCGGCGACAGCGAAGCAGCGCTGCGCAGCCTCTCGGCCGTGTGGGGCATCCTGTTGGTCTGGCTGGTCTACCAGATCGGCAGCCGGCTGTTCGACCGGCGCACCGGCCTGATTGCAGCCTTGCTGGCCGCCGTGAACCCCTTTCTGATCTACTACAGCCAGGAAGCGCGCATGTACATGCAGCTGGCTGCGCTGGCCGGCCTGCTCTACTACGGCCTGGTGCGCTTCATCCTGCACGAGTCGATCATCCTGCCGGCCGACGGCACAGGCCGGCGCATCGCCTTCTCCGCGCCTGCCACGGCCATCATTGTCGGCGCCGCCATCGCCGGTCTCTACACCCACTACACCTTCCCCGTCATGGTGGCGGTCGCCACGTTGCTCTACCTGGGGTGGATCGTCAGCTCGCGGCGCCGCGGCTTCGTCAAGATCCGCTTGATGCACTGGGCGCTTTTGCTGATGTTGATGGCCTTCTTCTACCTGCCGTGGATCCCTACCGCCTTCAGGCAGCTCACTAGCTGGCCGCGCTCGGCCGAGGCTGCCGACCTGGCCGCGGCATCGGGTGAGGTCCTGCGGCTGCTGGCGTTGGGACCCGTGACCCCTGTGGCGGCCGACAGCGCGTGGATGGCCGTCTTCCTGGGGCTCTTCATCCTGGGGCTGTGGCCCTGGGTGCGCGCCAACGGGCGACGGGCGCACTGGCTGAGCTGGGGCCTGCCGCTGCTGTGGCTGGCTGCGCCGGTTGCCATGGTGCTGCTAGGCGGGCTCTACAAGCCGGCCTATCTCAAGTTCCTCGTGGTCGCGGCGGCGCCGTTCTGCTTGCTGCTGGGCCGCGGCGTCACCGGCTTCATGGAGGCGCTGGCGCGCGGTGCATGGCGGCGCAGTCGCGCGCAGAGGTCGGAAGGGCAGAGGAGCAGGGGCGCAGACAGCCGGAGGCACAGACGGCAAGGGCCGGCGGGCGCGGGTCAGCAGGTAACAGGAACACAGGACACGCCAAGCCGAGCAGGGTTTTGGCTGGCGCAGGTCTGGCTGGTTGCGGCGCTGACGTTGACGCTGATCCCGACTACGCGGACCTTGGCGACCTATTACTTCGACCCGGCCGCGGCGCGCGACGATTACTACGGCATGGCCGTCTACATCCGGGCCGTCGGCCGGCCGGACGATGCCATCATCCTCAACGCGCCCGGCCAGCAAGAGGTCTTCGACTACTACTACCAGGGGCCGCTCCCCGTCTACGGCCTGCCCGAGCAGCGGCCGCCCGATGCAGCGGCCCTGACCGCGCGGCTGGCGCAGATCGCCGCTCAACACCCGCACCTCTACGCCCTGTTCTGGGCCACCGACGAGAGCGACCCCGGCCGCCTGGTGGAGAGTTGGCTGGACACGCACGCCTACAAAGCGGTAGACACGTGGCGCGGCGCGGTGCGGCTAGTCATGTACGCCACCCAGCAGCCCACGACCGACTGGCCCGTGCAAGAATCGGGCGCGGTGTTGGGCGACCAAGTGCGGCTGGCGCGCTATGCACTCTCCGGCCAAGAGGTGACAGCGGGCGATGTGCTGCAGTTGCAGCTCGTCTGGGAGGCGCTGCGCCGGCCCGACGCCGACTACACGGTCTTCGTGCAGATGCTCGACGAGCGCAACCAGGTGGTGGCCCAGCGCGACGCGCCGCCGGTGAGCGGCGAACGGCCCACCGGCAGCTGGCAACCGGGCGAGCAGGTGGTGGACAACCACGGCGTCCTCGTGTTGCCCGGCACTGCGCCCGGCGACTACCGGCTGATCACCGGCATGTACGACCCACAGACCGGCCAGCGGCTGGCCGGCGAGTTCACCGACACCATCGACCTGGGCATGATCCGCGTGAACCGACCGGCCACCCCGCCGCGGCTGGAAGCCCTCGGCATGCAAAACCGAGAAACCTTCAAGTTCGACGAGGTGACCCTGCTAGGCCACGACCGCTACAAGCGCGGCTTTCGTCACAACCCCAGTGAGCCGCTGCGCGCCAACGATCTACTGCACCTCACCTGGTACTGGCGGGCCGATGTCAAGCCTACAGCCGCCTGGTGGTTCACGGCGCGGCTGGTGGACAGCCGCGGGCGCGAGGCAGCCGCCGTCAGCGGCCCCTTGGTCAGCGAGCTCTACCCCACGCTGAACTGGAGCGCAGGCGAGGTGGCGCGCGGCGAACACGATATGCAACTGCCCTCTTACCTCCAACCCGGCCGCTATCAGCTCCAACTCTTCCTGCACACCGGCAATCCCGAGGCAGTGATCGACCGTGTGAACCTGGGCACGGTGGTGATCAGCGAGTGAGCAGGTGGCAAATGACAGGTAAACTGGCATCAGGTGTCAAGCGCCAGGTGGTGGATGGGTGTGCTTCACATCGGCCAAACCCTGCGGTCTCGGCAGGCGTGGCAATCACAAGCCGTTCACCCAAGGCCCGAAGCGTTTCGTGCCCCAAAACGAAAGTGCACCCTGGTAGATCGTTGCCTACGCATCATGTATTACGTATCACAAGGGTAGTCCCATGATTGTCGAAACCATCGTCGTCGGCATGTTGGAAGTCAATTGCTATGTGCTGGGCTGCGAAGCCACGGGCGAAGGGGTAGTGATCGACCCCGGCGACAACGCCGCCCGCATCCTTGATCTGGTCAAGCAGCTCGAGCTGCGCATCGTGGCGATCCCCAACACCCACGCCCACTTCGACCACGTGTTGGCAGTGAACCAGGTGCGGTCGGCCGTTGATGCTCCCTTCCTCCTGCACCGCGCTGACGAGCCGGTGCTGGCGCGTGGCCGGGAGATGGTGCGCCTATGGCTGGGTTACGACCCCGGCCCGATGCCGACCGTCGATGGGCATGTGGCGCACGGCGACGTCGTGCGCTTCGGCCAGGAGGAGCTGGAGGTGCGGCTGGCGCCCGGCCACTCGCCCGGCTCGGTGGTCTACATCCACCATCCCAGCAAGCAAGTGTTCAGCGGCGATGTGCTCTTCGCCGGCGGCGTGGGCCGCTTCGACTTCCCCGGCAGCCACGGGCCGACCCTGCTGCGCTCGATCCGCGAGCAACTGCTGACCCTGCCCGACGACTACCGGGTCTACCCCGGCCACGGCCCGGCCACCACCATTGGCCGCGAGCGGCGCAGCAATCCGTATTTGCAGCCGGGCGCAGAGTACCTGTTCGAGAGCTGACGCCATGCCTGAGTTGGCTTGTACTGGCCAAGTGACCGCCATCTATCTCATCCCCGACGCGGACTTCATCGAGAATCTGGAAGTGGGCGAGGCCCTCGACCTGGCCGACGACGAGGCGCTGCGCCGCTACGCCGAGCGCACCTACCCCAACGGCGCCACGGCCGAGGGGGTGGTCATCCGCCCGACGCAGGAGATGCAGGTCGACGGCGAGCGGCTGAGCTTCAAGTGATCAACATACTGTACCGCGATAGTTTCGTTTTCACTCAGCACCTTAGCGCTCCGGTGGATCGAGAGGATGCGCCACCACGATCAGCCGGTGGGTGTTGGTGAACCAGGGATGACATGTGATCAGCGTCAGACGTTCGTCGCCGTGCTGGCCCAACAAGGCCGCGATCTGGGCGCGGCGGTACTCGGATGCAAACGCATACGGCAGGATGACGATGTCGGTCACGACGTACTTGTGCTCGATGCCGCCGGAGGTCACCGTGATGGCCGCGCCGGCCTTGATCTTGTACAGGTCGCGAAACACGCGGCTGCCGCGCGTGGCATTGTGCCCCGACAGGACGATGTTGCCCGGGCTGCCAGGCACGGCCGAGGAGCGGTGCCAGCCGACGGCGTTCTCGGGCGTCTGCCAGCCGAGACTTTGGTCCGTCAACTGATAGCCCACCGGCTCCACCGCCGAGTCGACCTTGATGGACGGTATGGTTATCCGGGTTGGACCGCTGGTGGAGGCCGGCACTTGCCCCGGTCCGCCGCTTTGGGCGCGGGCGGGCTGGCCCAGGCACAAGGCCATGGCCAGCAGAACTAGGGCAAGCGCCGGCAGCAGGGTGTGCCGTCTCATGCTGCCATGACGGTGCGGCGGCGCGCCGCGCTGGCGCCCAGGACGACCAGGCCCAAGCCGGCCAGTGCGACCAGGGTCATGCCCTCAGCCGGCAGCACGCCGCCGGTCTTGGGAGGCGTCGCCTGCACAGGCGCAGGCTGCGACGGGAAGACCAGCATGTTCTGCTGGTCGCCGTCGGTCTCGTCCACGGTCACAGTGCCATAGGAGACCACGAACTGCTGCGCCGTGTCGCTGACGTTGGTGATGGTCAGGGTGCCGCTGCCGAAAAAGGACCCCTGTTCCGGTGCGACGTTCACGAACTTCGTGACGCTGGCCTCCAGGCTGCCTGCTATCACCAGCTCAACCATGTGGGGCACGCCGTCCACCACGTCGGCCGGCTGCACGCCGCTGTCGGCGTAGGCGATGATCTCGTCGGCCAGCGTGTAGTCCTGGCCGTCGAGCCGGGTGCCGTCGGACAGGTACCAGATGGCCTTCTCGACGTCGAAGGCGTTAGTGTCGATGTAGCCGTTGGCCATGCTGTAGATCGCGGCGTTGCGCAGCGGATCCGAGGCCAGCTCGGTGGGCAGCAGCACATCGCCGGGGAAGGGCAGGCCGTAGTTCAGGCAGAACCCGTGCACCTCGATCTCGGTGCTCTCGCCGGGCTGCAGGGTGACGATGTAGGGGCCGATGGCCGTGCCACTGTCCTGGGCCAAGGCGGCCAGGGGCAGGGCGGACAGCAGTGAAATGACAACCAACGCCAGTGCGACGGATCGCCGCAGTGCAGGGGAGCGCAAGACTCCAGTTGTTGACATGATGCTTTCTCCTTCGATCAAAGATGGTTCGAACTTGACGTGATGCTTGGTGGGCGCACGATGACGCCCGACTCGGTTGCTGACTTCCGAGGCCTTTCTTTCTGAGTGGATCAGCTCATCGGCGCCTCCTCTGGCGGCTCGCTGGGAAGCTCCACCACCAAGGCGGGCATCACCAGCAACAGCAGGGCGCCGGCCGCGTGCGCATAGCTGCGGAACTCGTCGACCCTGGCGACGTAGTCGTCAGGGGCCAGCGACTCGTGGAGACGTATCCGGCCGTCAGCTTCGACCTGGCCTACGTGGGTGTCAGGCCCTAACTTGGTGGCGTAGACCCGACCGTCGCTCAAGTTCACGTGGCCCACTTTCTTGTCCGGCCCGAGGCGCTGTTCGTAGACCGCGCCGGTGGCCAGGTCGACGTGGCCGATCAGGTCGTCCAGGCCAGCCTGGCTGCGGTAGACTTGGCCGTCGTCGTGGACGTGTCCCAGCAGCCTGTCCGGCGCGCCGGGGATTGCGAGGTAGATATTGCTCATGGTTGTGCTCCTCTCAGCAAGTAGACAAGAAAACAAGTTGGCAAGTTGACAGGGAGGCAATGGAGGCGGTGATGCAGTCTGCACCGCTGCCGGTTACATCGCCGACCACGTAGGCTGTGATAGCGCAGAGATCAGGGCTGCGCCGATGCTGGCCTGTCGCTCTGGTTGATTCGGGCGCCGACCACGAAGCGGGCGGGACAGCCGCTATTGTCGCGATCCCGATGGCGCCAGAAGTGGCTCACATCGCTCGAATGACGGTGACGGCGGCGGCGGCGCAGAATCACCACCCCGCCACAGTGCGGGCAGGTGGCGTGCTCAGGCGCACCGGCCGCGGCCTCAATCGGACAACCAGAGCGGTCGTGCGCTGTTCTCATGGGCAACCCTCAAACTTACTCTACAAACAAGCCTGGAGGAGTCGAGGTTTCAGCCGAGTTTGTGCGTCAAACCCGGCTGAAGCCTCGACTCCGCGTTGACGCGGCTATCCCGCAGTTCAGCGGTATTGGCGACGCATGATCAACAACACCAGCCCATAAGCCAGCACGGAGGTGATCTCCAGCGCCCACCACAGATCGGCCGATACGCCTCTGCCCTCCAAAAGCAGCGCACGGAAACCCTCCAACGCATGGGTCATGGGCAGGAAGGAACGGTGAAGAAGATCGACAGCAACAGCAGGAGCATGGTGGTGGTCTTGCCGCAGCCGCTGGGACCGATCATGCCCAGGATCGCGCCCTTGAGCAGGTCGAAGGTCAGGTCGAAGACGCCAGAGCCGCCGCCGAAGTCGAGGCAGGCGCCGTGCATGAACAGGGTTTCGTTGCCGTTCTCCACGGCTGAGTGCGCAGTGGTCATGGTTGCGAAGGTACGGTCTAGTCCAGCAGGAACACCAGGAAGGTGGCGTCACTGGTCGCCGCGCGGCGGGCCGCAACGAGGATGCCCGACATGGCCCCGCCGTCGCCCAGGTTGTAGACGCGCAGCTCGGTCACGGCGGGGTCGTCGAAGGCCGCTGACAGCGCCGCGCGTGCCGCCTCAGCATCCTGGACGGCATCCAAGATCATCGGCGCCGAGATGGCCGCATCCGGGTCTTCGATGCCGCGCAGCTCGGCCACGATGTCAGGCCTGGCGCCGGCCGGCCGGGCGTAGACCTCTTTCCACGGCCCCATCCAGGCCTCTTCACCGTAGCGCTCCCACAGCTCGCCGACGAAGTACTTGTACTTGGCCAGCGCGGCTTTTGTCAGGTCGTCGTCGGGTTTCATCGGTTCGTAGAACACGGCGCTGCCAAAGCCCGCCTGGCTGGGCGCGCCATAGGCAGCTTCCAGGGACGCTGCGTAGTCCGGCTTCGCCGGTGTTGATGTTGTCACGGTTTCCTCCGACATAGATTGGTTGCTGCCCTGATCTGCATCGAGGGCGGCCTGCAATTCCGTCAGGCTTGTGTGGTCGACCTGGATCAACCCGCGACGCGGGCGATCAAGATCGACGATGATGAAGGCCACAACCAGGACGAAGACGAGCATCAGGTAGGCTGGCAGCGATGGGCGATGACCGGTGATGCCCGCGGCGCCTTGGCGGACGCTCGTTCCCCGCGCCCGATGCGATAGCCGGCCATGGCCGTCGGCAATACGCTTTTCGTTGTTGTCTCGCCGCTCATGGCGCCGTCGGGAAGCGCAAAGCCGAACAGCCGGATCGTGTCCGTGCAGCTCGTGTCCGGCGGCGCTGTGGGATCGGGTATGAACTGCGTCATGGGGCTTGCTCACCTCCCACTACCATAGCGGCGATCGCGGGCACGATCAGGCGGCTGACATTGCTTTCCATCGCGTTGCTCCACATCACAATGGTCACATCCTGGTCCGGGATGATGCCGCCGTCGCTTTGGAAGCCCAGCGTCTGGCCGCCGTGGCCCAGCACACCGTTGTTGTCCAGCATGCCGTGCGCATAAACCGTGCCCGGGCCGAGGGCATCGACGCCGGCTGCGGTATGTTGCTTCATCAGTTCGAGGGTTGCGGGATCCTCGAACAACTCACCCGTGAACAGGGCCTTCAAAAAGACGGCAAACTCCCCGGGTGTGGACACCACAGCGCCGGCCGACCAGCCCTGGCTGGCGTTCCATTCGCCGGTGGTGTAGTCAAAGGGCGACTTGACATACGCCTGCGGCAGCGCGCCTGCTTCTGGCTGGCCTGTTTGCAGGTAGGTCTGCTCCAGGCCCAGCGGCTCGAAGATGCGCTCCTTCAGGTTCTCCTCATAGGACTTGCCAGTTGCCTCCTCGATGATGAGGCCCAGCAGGATGTAGCCGGTGTTGCTGTATTTCCACTGCCCTTCGGCGCCCGGCTCGAACTCGGAGAGGCCCGAGTCCGCGACCAGCTTGACCAGCTCTTCCGGCGTGAAGGCGCGCGTGAGCATCGCCTTGTCTGCGACGCCGTCCGCGATGGACCCGTCACTGGTCGGCACGTCGAAGTAATCGGTGAGGCCGCTGGTGTGGGTCAGCAACATGTCGATGGTGATCTTGTCGCCGTTGGGCAACTGCGCGGCCAGGTCAGGCAGCCACTTGCTCAACAGATCGGAGGTGGAGAGCACCCCTTCCTCCTGAAGTTGGAACAGGATGGCTGAGGTCATCATCTTAGTGTTGCTGCCGATCTGGTAGGGCGAGTCGGCCGCCAGCGGCTGGCAGGTGGTCACGTCCGCAACCCCGGTGGACTTGAAGTAGCGCCCCTGGGGTGTGATGATCAACATGGAGGCGCCGGGTCCGGGCCGGGGGTTGGCCTGCACCAGGCTGGTCAAGACCTGGTCGAGCTGAGCGCTAACCTCTGGGGCCAGTGTGTCCTCCAATGTGTTGATCGCCAGCGCCTGCTCGCCGCACAGGTCGGCCACCGTGGTGAGCACGCCGTCGAGGACCAGCGAACTGCCATCGGTTTTCAAGGTGACGATGAGCTTGCCCTCGATGGGGAGCAGTTGGGCGGCGTCGCCCAGAAGTTGCAGGAACTGCTCGCTGCGGGAATCGCCCGGGCACGCCCGCAGGGCGGCCAGCGTCGCGGCGCCGATCTCGATGGTGACCTTCGAGCCGTTCAGGGTGTACGTGCCGGTGGCGTCGTTGCAGTCAGCTTTGATGTCGACCGTGCCGTCGTCCTTGAAGGTGACCGTGTAGCTGGCTGGCGTCTCGACAGTGACAACCTCAGCCGGTGTGATCGAGGTAGTCCAGATCCACGGGTTCGCCGTGATCGCGACCGCCAGGGCCGCCGCCTCGGCTGCGGCTTGATCTGCGGCCACCGCGTCGGCGTCGGTCGCCGCGCCGGCCGGGTCAAGGCGCATCACGCCGCCATCGGCCATCAGGTCGATGAAGAGGGCGCCGTCGGCGAAGAAGTAGCGGGCAGCGCCGGCCAACAGCGTCACGAACTGCTCGCTGCGCGATCCGTCCGGGCACGCAGCAGCGGTCATGGGGCCAACGGCGATGGTCAGCGCGCCGTCCTGGTCGGTGTACGTGCCGGCCGCGTTGTTGCAGTCGGCCATAATTGCCACCGTGCTGTCCGAGGCGAAGGTCACCTGGTAGCTGGCGGGCGTTTCCACCTTGAACTGCTCCGTAGCGCCGGTGAAGGCGGTCCACTGCCAGGGCTGGGTTGTCAGCGATGGCTCGCCGGCTGGCGGAACGGTTTCCTCTGCGGCCGGAGCCGTTGCGATAGGCGCCGGCGCAGGGGTCGGGGTTGCCGCTGGCGCACCGCTACATGCGGCCAGCGCCAGAGAGGCGATGATCAGTGCGAACAATAGATGCTTTCGCATGGTGTTCTTCTCCTTGAATTCCTAATTCAACACATTGACCGCGGAGTGAGCACGCGTGTGTGGGTTTTGGGCACGCAAGCCGCGCCTGGGGGTGCTCACGACGCGCTGAAGGATATCTATTCCGCAATAGAGATGTCGCTGGACGACTGCACGTCCAGCAGCAGGCCGGTGCGCACACGGTCGGTGGACGGCGCATCGAAGGTAGACAGCCGCCCGGCGATGAAGACCTTGGTCGGCCTCCCCGCCTGCGCGTCGGCCGCGAAGGCCCGCAGCAGATCGTCGCGACCGGCGTCGTTGGACACGTGCACGGCGAACGACTGGCCGGTTGCATCGCCGGCGTTCGCCTTGAGGTTGAAGCGCCAGGTCGACGCATCGGGCCCTGCGCCGCTCCACCAGTCGCCCAGGATCGCCTTGGCGCTTTCGTCGCCGTAGATGTTGCCGTGGTCGACGAAGCCCCAGAGCTGCACCACCTGGCCGTCCAGGCCGCGCACCTGTTCGTCGTCCTTGGCGAAGCCGTTTCGGGTGAGCGAAGACGCCGCAGTGTAACTATCTGTTTCGGTCATGGCTGCTTCGCGGGCTGGCGCGGCCTGTGGAGCGAACAGCAACCGGCCCTGCTCGCCGCCGTCATTCTGGTAGTAAAGGGCCAGGTGGCCGAACAGGTACGCCCACTGGCTGACGCGTTCCAGCGCGGCGAAGTAGGCAGCTTCCTGCGCGCCGGCCGGATCGGGGCAGCCCCGCCGCGTGGCCGCCACCGGGCCGAGGGACATGACGAAGGGGTTGACATCGTCCAGGCTGAAACTGGCGGTGTAGTCGTTGCAGCCACCGGAGCCGAGGACCTGGCCGTCCTGGAAGTTGAGGGTCGCCGCAGCGTCGGCCAGCGCCGGCTGGTCGGCGTCGATCTCCACCAGGGTCCAACTCGTGCCGTCCAGGTCGGCGGCCGAGACCTTCACCATCTCTCCGCCAGCCGCCGTGGTCTCGGCCAGTTGGCCCTGCTCCACGGCGTAGGTCTTGGCGGCGAGATGCGTGCCGCAGCAAGCCACGTCGCCCGGCCCCTGAGTCACGATCTCCAGCGTCACCAGGCCGTCTGCCACCGCCGCGGACTTGACCTGGATGCGGTCCTCGATGCGGACCGCGCCGGCGTCCAGCGGCTGGCCGGCGCGGTTGAGCTGCGCGGCGACGTAGGTGAAGACGCCGGAGCCGCCGCTGCGTTCGACCAGGAAGACCACGACGTCGTCCGCGCCGTCGCCGTCCAGGTCGCCGCTGAGCGTGACGCGGTCGACCAACTGCACCTGCGGCTGCGCCAGGTCGCCGTCGGCTGGCTTGGCCTGATAGAGGCCATCGCTGAGGGTAACGGGCTGCTCGTAGACGCCGCTGTAGGTCGCGTTGCGCAGCGCGTCCGGCGGGATGGCGCTGACCTCGGCTGGCGCCGGTTCAGGCGCGGGCGTTGCCTCGACCGCGGCCGGCTCGACCACAGCGGCTGGCGTAGCGCTGGGAGGAACGGCGGGCGCCTGCAACACCGGCGCAGCACAGGCGGCCGCCAGAACGGATAGTACGATCAACAGGAGCAGATTTCGTTTTGGCATATGATGTTTTTGTGCTGGAAGACCCTTCGGGTTTCCATGATCGACCAGGAGTCGCAGCAAGTGCAGTCACCTTGTCGATCACGTATCGCCGTCAGCGCATAGAAACCCGGTAACTACTCAGCCATAGGTGCCGGGCACTTGGATTTGCGCCTGCAACGACGCCTGCACAGCCAATTCTGGCCCCAAATCGGTCGCAAGTGCCCGGCACCTGAGTAGTAACGAGACCTAAAGGGTCTGGGGTTAGTTTACGCCAGGCCGAGGGCGCCCAGCAGCGCGGCGATCAGCCAGGCGACAACGCCGATGGCCAGGGCGGCTACGATGGCGCCGGCAAAGCCCTTGACTCGCATGCCACGCACGATGTTGCCGCTGATCATCAACACCACTGCGGCGATGACCAGGTGGATGATGGCGCCCAGCCAGCCGCCGCCGATGGTGATGCCCAAGACGCCCAGCAGCCAGTTGATCAGACCAGCTACGATGGCGATGATGATCGCCGCGATGAAGGCGGGGCCAAAGCCGTCCACCTCCAGACCTAAGCCCAGTTTGCCAACGATCCAGATCACGAGGCCGCTGATGGCGGCTGCAATCAGGATTCCGACGATGGTTGCAAGAATTCCCATGAGTTAGTTCCTTATCCAAGTGAATGAGATACCGAGGCGTCATGGTGCGCAGCCAACCGACGACCGGCTCGCGCTCAGCGCAGTTCAGGTGCAGGTTGCGGCGCGCCGTTGGCGACAAAGGTTGTGGGCCACTGCAGGGCCTGCTTGTGTTCCGGCGGGAGTTCGTTGATCGCCATGCGCAGCAAGCGGCGCAGCACGTCGGCCTCGGCCAGGCCCTCCAGCTCTGCCAGGTAGCGCAGCCCTTCTCGCTCCGGCGGCGTCAGCACCAGGCCGAAGCGCTCGGTTCGTTTCGCTCGTGTCATGGCTGTCGATGGTCTCCTTTCTGGGGTTGCAGCCGGCGCCGGGCGTACGCTGCCCGACGCCGGCTGCAGACAGGGGATGGGGCTAGGCGGCGCGGCGGCGCCAGTACAGTGCGGCCCCGGCCAACGCTGCAGCCAGCAGCGCCGTGGCCACCGGCCACGCCAGGGCCGGACCGCTCTGGGTCGCCCCCAGCCTTCTCAGCGTCACCGCCGTCGGCGGCATCACCATCACTGTGGCCGTGTCCGTGTAGGAAGCGGTGACGGTGGGGCTGATGAATGCCGTCCACATCGCGGTGTTGGTCACGCTGCTAGTGGCCGTGATGCTGATCACCGCGCCGGCATCCACCGTACTCACCGTGGCCCCGGGCGCCAGGTCGAAGGGGAAGTCGTCCAGCAAGGTGCCCAGCTGGTCGTCCACTAGGCTGTGCAGCGGCAGGGTGATACCGCCGGTGTTAGTCACTGTGTAGCAGTAGTAGACGTCCGTGCCCTCCGGCACAGCGATGCTGTCCGTGGCAGCGCAGACGGCCGGCTCGGTGCCCACCGTCTTGGTCATCACAATGGAAAGCGCCGCGTTGCGGAAGGTGCAGGTGACATCGTCGCCAGGCGCCAGGAAGACCGCGTCGGGCGTGTCGCCGTTGTCGCAGGATGCATCGGTCAGCACCCAGCCCGGCGTCGGGGTTTCGTTCACGCTGTAGGTGATGTTGGACGGGAGTTCCCCAAAGGTGCGCTGCGCCATTCCCCCAACGGTGGTCAGGTCGAAGGAGTTGACCGGGAAGAACGGGCTGGTGAAGGTGAAGGTGCCGTCGCCGCCTATTGCCTCCTTCGCGATCGTGAGGGTAGCGTACAGCTTGTTCGACACCGTACAGGTCACATCCTCGCCGGGTTCAAGCTGGAGGGTAAAGAAGTTGTTGAGGTAGTCGATGCCAGTGGTCACATCGTTCCCGCTGGCGGCCACGCACAGGACCCGGGACATATACCAGCCGCTCGGCAGCGTCTCACTGATACGGTACTGCGCCGGCGCTACGCTGCTGAAGGTCTTCGTCATGGCGTGGGTCAGGGTGAAGGGACCGCTCGCGTCGATATCCTGGTCGAAGACAAACTGCGTGCCATCGTCCGGATCGGCATCCTTCACGATGGTTATGCTGCCCCGTTTCTTGTTGGTGAAGGTGCAGGTGACGTCGTCGCCCTCGTCCAGATCCAGGACGAGCTGACCGGTTGTCAGATCCACATCGGCGAATGAGTTGCCGCTTGTGGATTGGCAGTTGATCCCATCCAGCACCCAACCACTGGTGGCCGCCTCGGTGATGGTGTAGATGCCGCCGCTGATAAGGGCGGTCGTAATTGAGATGGGGCCGGCGCCGTTCAGGGTGAAGGGCTCTGTTATCCCCTGCGTATCGGCGATGACAAAGTCGAAGTCAATGTCTTCCGCCGGCTGGGCGTCTTTTTCGATGGTGATGCTGCTCAGGCCCAGATTGGTGAACACACAGTACGCCAGCTGGCCGGGATCCGGCATATCCAGTGTCACGCTGCCGGTCTGCAAGTCACCGGAAACGCTCGTCGGCGGATCGTTCGGGTCGGCCGCCAGCACGGTGCAGTCGATGGCGCCAAGTTCCCAGAGCGGGCCGGGATTGGTCTCGGTAATGGTGTAGGTACCGGACGTCACCGCAAAGAACTCCTCCTCGTCATGGTCCAGGGTGAAGTTCGCTCCGCCAGGTATGTTGCTGGTGAAATCGAAACCGGCGCCGCCCACCGGGTAAGTCGACTTATGGATGATGATGAAGTCATCTTCTGCGTTGGTGAAGGTGCAGGTGACCGTCTCGCCCAGCGAGACGTTGATGTTCGCCGTGCGCGTCGCCAGATCCACGGTCGACGGGGACGCGCCGTTGGCGTCGTTGCACTGAATGTTGGCCAAGCGCCCGCTGAAGAATTCGTCCTCGACCACTACATAGGTCCCCGGCGCGGCGTTGGTGACGGTGTAGCGCTCGGTGTCGCTCAGGGTAAAGGTCGACGTCACCCCCTGCGTATCCGTGATGACGAAGCCGAAGTCGACGCCGCCCGCGGGCGCGGTGCGCTTCTCGATGATGACCGTCCCGGGGATGGTCAGCTCGAAGGCGCCGATGTCGTCCGCTGGGCCGTAGGGACGCGCTTCCCCGCGCTGGTCGGTGGTCAACGTGGTGTCGCCGGCGTCGATGGCCACGCTGCCCGGCAGCAGCGCATAGGTCTGGGTTGGGCCGCCGTTATCGGCCAGCGGACCGAGCTTGAGGTTAGCCGCGCTGACGCTCTGCTGGTCGCCGGTGGCGGTGAAGCCACACGAGGCATCGGAGACCAGATTATGACCGTCGCTGGTGATGGTGGCCGTGGCGCCGTCAACCGCACTTGTCAAACAAACTGGCGCGCCTCCACTCCCCATATCGAAGGCAATACTGTTGCGCATCACGATCGCAGCGTTGCCCGGAGTCGTACCACCAGCTGCGGCCACGATCAGGGGCTCGTAAGATCGCGTTGACTGCCCGACAATGGTACTGCTGTCAACGGTGATATTGCCGCCGCCAAGCATATCGAGCGCGCGCTGACCACTCACAGCGCTGATGGTGCTGTTGCGGATGGTCGTGAACGAATCTGCCACGGAGCCGTCTTTTATCCGCCAGTTTCTGATGGCTTCGCCGCCGGAATTGTTGCTGACGGTGCTGTTGTTGATCGTGACGGTTCCGCCCCAATTCAGAATACCGGCTCCACCAAGGTAACTAATCCCATTTGGGCCATTGTTGCGAATGGTGCTGTTGTTGATGGTCAGGGTGGCATAATGATAGTTGGCAAGTCCGCCGCCGGCAGTGAAGGCGCCATTGTCGCGAATGATGCTGTCGTTGATGGTCGTGGTGCCGTAATTCAGCAAACCCCCGCCAATCGGCCGACCAGTCAAGGGGTATTCTTGCGCAATCCCGTTGGCCAGCGTGGCCCGGTTCAGGGTGAGGTTGCCGCCACTGTTGACAAACAGGATGCGAAAATTGGATGCAGCGCTGTCGCGGGCGATGGTGTGGTCGTTGCCGTTAATGGTCAGTTCGCTGATGATGTCCGGCAGGGCGCTGGTCAGTGTCACATCCGTCTGCAAGTCGATAGTGTCCGCGCCGGAGCCGGCGACACATCCGCCGGTGGCGGTGTCGGTATTGGCCGCGGTGATGGCATCGGCCAGGGTGCAGGTCGTGCCGTCCACGATGATGATGGCCGTGGGTGCGGCAAGCGCCGGGCTGGCCTGGACGCTGGCGGCAGGGCTGACGAGTGCCGCCACGGCCAGCAGCAGTCCAAGGACGACGACCAGCAGCCGAAAGGCTCTGGTCCGTGCCGATGATAACGAAAAGATTGTCATGGTTGGTTTCCTCCGAATGGTTTTCTTGGCTGCCCGCTGATCCGCAGGTAGTCGGGCTTGTTGTGAAAATGGTTGGCGGTCGTTAGGGTCTGTCCGAAAACTACGGGCGCTGAGCTTGTCAACGCGCCTTGAGCCCGTCGAAAGGCGCGTCCTTGCACAGATTCTTGGTGGAAATCTGGCCGCACGAACGGTTGGCGGCGATGAAGCGTCGATGACGTCCATGCGGCCGGGATTTCCCGATGCTTGGGTGAGCAGGCAGGCTATCCGTTGGCGAACAGGACAGACAGCTGCTGCTGATCCGAGCCGGCGAACTCCGAGCTCACCGTCAGCTCGTAGATCAGCGTCTGGCCCATCAGGCTCGTGTCGACGCAGTCCTGATAAGGCGAGATGGCGTCGCCCTCGGACAAAACAACCACGTTACCGTTCTGATCGCTGCGGGTCAGGGTCACGCCGGCGATACTGGTGCCCGTGTAGGACCAGGTCAGCGTCGTGCAGGTGTTCGGCAGGTTGATCTGCGGCGGGTCGGCCAGGAAGCTGGTGATCTGCGGCGGCTGCTCCGGCGGCCGCGCCTCGGCCACGTTGACCACCTGCGAGCGTTGCGCCGAGCCGGCGAACTCCGAGTCTACCTGGATGCGGTATTCGATGCTGCCGGCGAAGGGCGGGCAGTCCTGCTGCACGCCCGATGGGGCCAGGTCGCCGCCGATGACCTCGCCGTTGCGGAAGAGCTGCGCCGCGACGAGGCTCGTGCCGCTGAAGCTCCAGTGGATGTTGACGCACTGGCCCGCGCTGATCTGTTGCGGGTCCACCGAGAAGGTGTCAATGATGGGCGGCTGCGGCTGCGGGACAGGCGTGGCCGTGGGCTGCGGCGAAACCACCGTGACGTTCTGGCTGCCCTGGCTGTTGCCGCCGGGGCCGGTCACCCGCAGCGTGTAGGTCATCTGGCCCACGCCGGGCGGGCAATCCTGATAGCTGCCCTGGTAGGGAGCGCCGTCCCACAAGGGTTGGTTGTTGCGGCTGAGCAGGACGTCGCTGATGGCGGCGCCGCCCACGTTCCACTGCAAGGTCACGCACTGCCCGGCCTGGATCTGACCCTGCGGGCTGGCCGTGAAGCTGTAGATCTGCGGCGCGCTCGCCACCGGCGTCACGTAGACCGTGAGCTGGCGCGTCTGCACCGAGCCATCGGCCATCACCACCCGCAGATTGTAGGTGGTGGTCTGCTGCGGGCACTCCTGGTGGCTGGCCTGGCCGGCCACGCCGTGGTCCTGCCAGTTCTGGCCATCCTGGTAGTAGTACACCTCGCGCACGTTGACCGCGTTCCAACTGATGGTCACGCACTGCCCCTGCTGGATGTTGGTTGTGTTGGCTGTGAAGGTAATGCCGGGCACGGGCGTCTGCGTCGGCGCGGGCGTCGGCTGCGATGGCGCGGGCACGCGGATGCCCACCCAGATGGTCTCGCCGAAGGCTTTGCCATTGGCGTTGCGCATCTGCCAGAAGCCCTGGTAGCCGCCCGGCAGCGTGGGCGCGGTCAGGTTGGCGCTGAAGTCGTAGGTCGCGCCCGGCGCCACCGTGCCCTGCACGTAAATCGGCTGGCCACCCATGGACGCCGCTGGGACGTTACCGTGGTCGAAGGCCAGGAAGTAGGTGCTGTTCCACGTGCAGGTGCCGCTGTTGCGCACGCGCCACGACTTGACGAAGGTCTGGCCCGGTGGGATGATCGGGGGCGCGGACATGTTCTTGTCGTCGTAGGTCAGGTCGGCCATCCAGGCCATGCCGTCGATGCAGCCGGCCGGCGGTGCAACGGTAGGCACGGCGGTCGGCGTCGCGTTGGGCGCCGGGGTCGGGGTCGCCGGCTCTGGCGTCGGCGTGGGCACAGCCACGACCTCGTCCGGCCGGACGCCGAGATACTGCTCGGCCAGGGTGAAAATCAGGTTCTCGCCTTGCAGCTCGCTCAGCGCCTTGTTGACGACGCGGCGCAGCGCGTCCTGGCCCTTGGGCAGGGCGATGGCGAAGCGCTCCAGCGCGACGTCCTCGCCCACGATCTTGACGCCGCCCTGCTGCACGAAGGCCTGGGCCGGCTGCAAGTCCAGCAACACCACGTCCACCAGGCTGCGCTGCACGTCGCGCACCGCCTGCTCGACGTCGCCGTAGACGTGCAGGTCGGCCTCGGCCACGATGCCTGGCTGCACCAGGTTGCTCCTGGCCCAGGACTCGAAGACCGTGCCGCCCTCGACCGCAATGCGCTGGCCGCGCAAGTCCTCCAGGCTGGCCAGGGCGTCGAACGGCGCGGTGGCGTTGGCCAGGGCCACGCCGTGGCTGATGAAGTAGACGTCGCTGAAGTCGACCCGCTCGCGCCGTTCCTCGGTGGCGGCGATGGCCGAGATGGCCAGGTCGGCCTGGCCCAGATGCAGCGTGTCCAGCAGGCCGTCGAAGGCGAAGTCGTTGAACTCGACCTCCACGCCCAGCTTCTCGCCGATGGCCTTGATCAGGGCGATATCGAAGCCGTCCAACTGGAAGTTGGCGTCGTAGGACTCGAAGGGCGGGTAGTCGGCCGAGACGCCGACCACCATGCGGCCCGCCGAGCGGATGCGGTTCCAGGCGTCGACGGCCTCAGTGGCCGTGGGAACCGGGGTGCTCACGGCCGGCAGCGGCGTCGGCGTGGTGGTGGGCGTGGGCTGGGCCTGGCCGCCGCAGGCGACCAGCAGCAAGGCGAGCAGGACGAGGATCGCCACGTTTCCAACAACAGCGATGCGTTTCATGCGAGAATGGCTCCTTTGTGAACAACAGTAGCACAGAGTTTACGTTGGCGTGGCGTAATGTGCAGACCCACTTAACAGTGAAGTTGTGTCAAGTTATCGCCTGTTGGCCGTCGTACAGTGATCATTATAGTGGGAGCGTCCATACGGCGCTATCGCATTCCATGTGATATTCTCGGCGCAAAGCATGTGAGATTGCGACCCGTAGGGACGCCAGGTTACACAACCGATGGCCAACCCAACTAGCGAACGCCCAGCGGATCATGTTTCTGCCCTTCGTCATCACCAAGCCTGACTACGTAGCCAACCTGGTCGACCGGCCGCGGCTCTTTCGCCAATTGGACCGATGGCGTGACGTGCGCGTCATCGTCATCCATGCCCCGCCGGGCTACGGCAAGTCGTCGCTGCTCAGCCGCTGGCTGGACGTGCACGGCCACGCCGGCCGCGTCGCGTGGCTGTCGCTGGACGAGAGCGACGCCGACCCGCGCCAGCTCGTGCGCGGCCTGGCCGCCGCGCTGGACGCCATCTTGCCCGGCCTGGCCGCGGCCATGCAGCCCGTGCTGGACGCGCCTCAGAGCGAACCACCGCGAGCGCTGGCGCGTCTCCTCGAAGCGCTGTGGGAGGGACTTGACCCACGCAGCAGCGCGCTGCGGGAACACTGGCTCCTGATTCTGGATGACGTGCACCTGATCGCCGCTTCGGAGGCAGTTACACTGCTGAAGCCGCTCTTGGAGAAGGGGCCGCCCAACCTGCACGTCGTTCTGCTCGCCCGCACCATGGCCACCTTGCCGCTTTCCCGCCTCTACGCCACGGGCCAGGTGTTGGAGCTGACGGCCGACGACCTGCGCTTCACCGGCGAGGAAGTGCGCGCGTTTCTGACGGCGCACCAGGAGAGTTGCTCGCCCGCCGAGCTGCAGCAGATCGTGGAACGCACCGGCGGCTGGGTGGTGGCCCTACAGTTGGCAATGCACTCGCAGCGCGGGCATGGCTCGCTGGCCGAGCACCTGCGCACGCTGCGCGGCGACAGCCGCTGGCTGGCGCAGTACCTGACCCAGGAGGTGCTGGCCCAGCAGAGCCCCGCCATGCGCAGCTTCCTGCTGCGCACCTCGATCCTGGACTCCTTCTCGGCGCCCCTGTGCCAGGCGGTGGCCGGCGGCGACGACGCCTACCAGACGCTGGCCGAGCTGCACGACAAGCAGCTCTTTGTGATCCAGTTGGATGCCGAGGGCGTCTGGTTTCGCTACCACCACCTGTTTCAGGAGTTGTTGCAGCAACGCCTGCTGGAGGTGGAGGGCAAGGCCGCGGTCGACCGCTTGCACCGGCAGGCCGCCGGGTGGCTGGCCAGCCAGGATCGTCTGTTGCTCGCCATTCGCCACTTGCAGCGCGCCGGGGACGAGGACGGCGCAGCTGCGCTGGTGGAGAGCCGCATCCGCCCCTTCATCCTGCACCATCCCACCCAAGCCTACCTGTTGTTCGATGCGCTGTCCCCCGACGCGATCCTGCGCCGGCCGCGGCTGGCCCTGGAGCGCTGCCTGGCGTCGTTGATGATGCTCAACACAGACCTGGCCGGGCACGTGCGCAATGCGCAGCGTTCCCTCGCGGAACACGTCGCCGCCGGCCCACAGCGGTTGACATGGGAGGCCGAGCTGCTGGTCTACCGCGTGGCCGCGCACTACATGAGCGGCGAGATCGAGGAAGCAACCGCGCTGGCGCAAGAGGCGCAGAGCAGCAGCCGCCACCTGGACCGGCTGCTCCAGGGCGTGCTGGAGTTCCTTTGGCTGCACCTGAGCCTTGCTGCCAACGACGAAGCTGCGGCACGACGGCATGGCCGGCGCGCCCTGGCGGCGTTCGAGGAGGCCGATATGGTGGTGGGGCTGGTGGCAGTGCGGCGTGAGCTGGCCCAGCTGGAGATTCGAGCCGGGCGCAGCACAGCGGCCAGCCGCGAGCTGGAGGCGATCATCGCCGACTTCGGCGGCAACCGCGCGGTGCTCAGCGCCGAGCTGGCCTGGGCCCACATCCTCGCGGCCGAGCACTGCTATTGGCAAGATCAGCTCGAGCCGGCCCTGCGCCACCTCCAGGCGGCCCGGGAGCTGGCTGCCATCTACGAACATGACGCCACCATCCAGGGCTTGACTTACCTGTCGCGGCTCTACCAAGTGCGGTCGGGCCATCCTGCTGCCGAAGGGCTGCCGGACACAGGCGGCGAGGCCGTCCCAGCGCCCTATCCCATCGTCGATTGGCAGATCCGCTGGCTGCTGGCTTGCGGCCGCAGCGCCGACGCCTGGCGGATGGCCAGGGGCTATCGGGCCAGGCTGGCCGGCGACCCGAGCAGCCTGGCATACCGCCTGGCCATTCCCTACCTGCGGGCCGTCGTTGCGCATGGCGTGAACCTGGCCGAGGCGCAGCCCCTGCTCGACCACACGCTGGCGCGCGCGGTCGCTGGCCGCGATTATCCCCGGCAACTGGAGCTGCTGGCGCTGCGCGCGTGGCTGGAGCTGCAAACCGGTCAGGAGAGCGCCGCGGCCGCGACGCTGGCGCAGGCGGAGGAGCTAGCAGCCATGACCGGCTACGTGCGCATGCTGCTGGACATTCCCGCGCTGGCCGCGCTGCGTGCAGCGCCGGCCAACGACGCCCCGGCCGCGCCACCCGAACGAGCCGCAACGGACAGCCTGCTGACAGACCAGGAGCGGGCTGTCCTGGCCGGGCTGGCCGCCGACCGCACCTACGACCAAATCGCCGCCGAGCTGTACATCAGCGTCAACACGGTGCGCACCCACGTGAAACACCTGTACCGCAAGCTGGACGCCCATCGCCGCGATCAGGCGATCCAGCGGGCGCGGGGGTTGGGTTTGGTGGACTGAACTCCGTGAAGAATCTACCAGAATACCGCAAGAATAGCTCGCGGGAAGCGGTAGATGTTGCGCGTTGCGCAATATGCTGTACAATCCATCTATGATCAAGTCGTTCGAGCACGAGGGGCTGAAGAGATTCATCGAAACTGGTAATGCGTCTGGTATCGACCCCGCTCATCGACAAAAGATCAGGATTCGCCTGGCTGCGCTGGATACTGCCTCCAGCATCGACGACATGGATTTGCCCGGTTTCCGGTTGCACCTCCTAAGGGGCGACAAACAGGGGCTCTGGGCGATTGCTGTCAGAAAAAACTGGCGCATCACGTTCGAGTTCCGCGATGGGAACGGCTACGGTGTAAACTATGAGGATTATCACTGATGAGCATGTATGATCCACCCCACCCCGGAGAGTTCATTCGAGAAGTCTACCTTGAGCCGGCGCATGTCAGCTCGCACGCCGTTGCCGCCGCGTTGAAGGTGTCTCCATCGACGTTGGCGCGCTTGCTCAATGGACAGAGCAGTGTAACGCCAGAGACACTTGCGCCTGCGCGCAGTGCAGGTGTGGCTCTGCGTCTTTCAAAGACGCTGGGCCGTTCCCCGGAAAGCTGGCTGGCTATGCAAAGCAATTACGACCTCTGGCAAGCGCGCCAGCACTTCAATCTGGATGCAGTGGAAAAGCTTGAGCTGGCATCGTGATGGCGTTCGCCCCCCTGGTAGGTGAACACAAATGGACGAAGTGACCGAGGCAGTCTTGGCCGAAATCACCCGACGAATCGTGGCCGTCAGCGATCCACAGCAGATCATACTGTTCGGCTCCCAGGCGCGTGGCGACGCTGGGGGTGACAGCGATCTGGACATCCTGGTGGTCAAAGACGAAGTGGAGTCGCTGGGGGCCGAGGCCGCTCGCATCTATCGTGCGCTGGCTGGCTTGAGCACGCCTGTGGATGTGGTGGTGGTCCACTACATCCGCCCCGACAAGCCGGCGCAGTTGTTCATCAACGAGGTGCCATGACCAATTCCCACACCATCACCCTCCCCCAGCCCATCTACGACGAGATCATCGCCCACGCCCAGGCCGGCGCGCCGCAGGAGGTGTGCGGCATCCTCAGCGGCCGCGATGACGTGGCCACGGAGCTGGTGCGCGCCCGCAACGAGGCCGCCAACCCCATCATGGACTACTGGGTGGACGGCCAGACGCTGCTCAAGCAGTTCGACTTCGAGGAGCGGGGCGAGGCGATGATCGCCATCTACCACTCGCACCCGGTGGACCCGCCCTACCCCTCGGCCACCGACGCTCGCAACGCCTTTTACCCCGACGCGGTCTATCTGATCTGCTCGCTCTTGCAGCCGGAACAGCCAACGATCCGCGGCTGGCGGCTGATCCAGGAGGAACTGGCCCAGCGGCCGACCCACCTTCAGGCCGTGCGCGGTAACCCCCGCTTCTGGGCGCAGCACCGCCGCGGCGAGCAGGAGGACGCCTACGATCTGGTGATCGTCGAGGAGGACGGTCGCGAGCGCTGGCTGCGGGTGCGGGTGGTGGAGGTGAACGTGTTGGTTGGGAATCCTGATTGACGGACAACCACCTGCGTGCGCGACCCCTGCCTGTGCGATCCCGGACGGCCATGAATGGTCGTCCTACGCAACAGCGCCCCGTCCACGGGGCTAGCCGGGTTCAGCCGGCGCTGCTACCTAGCACGGGCACTTCATGCCCGTGCGGGTTCGCCTGAGCCAGGGGCGTCGCCAGGAGCAAAGCGCCTGCCTGTGCGATCCCGGACGGCCATGAATGGCCGTCCTACGCAACAGCGCCCCGTCCACGGGGCTAGCCGGGTTCAGCCGGCGCTACTACCTAGCACGGGCACTTCATGCCCGTGCGGGTTCGCCTGAGCCAGGGGCGTCGCCAGACGGGATGTACAACTACTTGACAGATCAGGCTATTCTGAATAAACTCAGGCTACGCTGTCAAGACTCGGTAGTTTCGCTCATTTACAAAGGCGTTCTGGCCAATGACGGGCTGGCCAGTTGAGTGTAGACGGTGTGTGGTATGCCGAGCAGGTCCA
>DAOUBX010000297.1:0-13978 GCA_034432445.1 Anaerolineales bacterium | reverse complement strand
GGCGCTACTGCCCATGCCGAGCCAGCACGCCCCGCACGCTGCCGGGCCCGCCGCAATGATCGAAGACCCAGCGGCCCATCTGCCCCCAGTTGCTGACGGCCTCACACCAGCGCGTGGCGGCGGCGTATTTGGCCCGGTCCTGCTCGTCCTCGTAGCCCTTGACCTCCAGCACCAGCGTCGCGCCGTTGGCCAGGCGCACCAGGAAGTCGGGGAAGAAGTTGTGGCCCGCGCCGGCGTAGGTGTAGGGGATGGCGAAGCCCATGTGGTCGGTGCGCGCGTATGCGGCCACCAATGGCGAGGTCTCCAGATGGAAAGCGGTGGATGCCTCCCAGGTGGCGGTGTCCAGCACCACGTGGCTGATGTGGCTCTTGACGGTCGCGCGCACGGGGCGGGTGGTGCGAAAGAGCACCTCCTCGGTGGAACCTCTAGGCCGGAAGCGCTCGATGCGCGGCAGCAGCAGGCTGTTGCCGGCCTCGTCGGCCGGCCGGATGGCGTCGGCCAGGCGCTCGACGATCAACTGCACGTATTTCTCCAGCCCCAGCTCGCGCGGGTCGCTGCCGTTGTAGACCACGCGCCGCGCCAGGTAGTCCCTCACGATGCCCAGCGCCTGAGGGAAGAGCAGCTGGCGGGCGTGAAACTTGAAGCGCTCGTGGGCCAACAGCGCATCGGTGACCCGGCTGGCCAGGAGGTACTCGACGCGCTGCACGCGGTTCTCGGCGTAGAAGGCCGCGCGCGTGGTCAGCAGCGCCTCGCCGGGCGCGTTGAGGGAAAAGGCGGTGCGATAGCCCACCCGCGCCACGGAGATCGTCTCGGTCGGCTCCTTGCCCGGCTCGATGGTCAACACCGGGATAGTGTCCACGTCGGCCGTGATGCGGCTGCGCACCTGCCAGACGAAGCCCTCGACGCGCGGGAACTCGATCGTGAGCGCCGCCTGCTCGGGCAGCGCCTTGACCAGAAACGACTCCTTGAGTAGGGCCGGCGCGCCGCCCGGCTTCTTCTTGGTGGGGATGACCTCGAAGGGGATGCCGTAGATATCGACGTACTCCTCGTTCTGCGGAACGCCGTTTTCGTCCAGGTCGAAGTCGTAGTTCATGCGGCGCAGGCCGCGGCCCACCACCTGCTCGCACAGGAGCTGCGACTGGAAGGCGCGCAGGCCGAAGACCTGGGTGACGTTCTGCGCGTCCCAGCCCTCGGTCAGCATGCCCACGCTGACGACACAGCGCACCTGCTCGCCCGGCTCGCCCGGCTTGCCCACCGTGGCCACCTTGCGCCGCAGCGCCTCGGCCAGCTCGGCCCGGCTGCCGCCCCCTTCTGCGCCGGCCTCGGCGCTGGCCAGCAGCTTGGAGTCGATGCGGATGGTGTGCTCTGCCCCCGGCTCGTTCTTGAGCAGCTCCGGGAAGACCGCGCCCTCGACGGCGATCTTCTCGTAGAGGTACTCGGCGATGTCGGTGTTGTCGCAGACCGCGATCAGCACCGGCGGCGTGGGGTAGCCGTCCTGCTGCCAGCGCTGGAAGGTGGCCTGCCACTCGCCGGCCAGGGCTTGCAAAGCACCCTCCGCCTCGCGCACCACGGCCTCCGGCTTGGGCTTGCGGCCGCGCGCGGCCCGGTCCTTGGCCGGCAGCGCCTCGTTGATGGCCTGCCAGAGGCGGAAATACTTGGGGATGGGCTGGCCGGTGTCGTCGGCCACCGGCACCCTCGGGATCTTGACGATGCCACACTCGATGGCGTCCACCAGGCCGAAGTCGGAGACGATCCAGGGCAAGGGAGCGCCTTCGGGGTAGCCGCTGCCCTGGATGTAGAAGGGGGTGGCCGACAGGTCGAGCACGACGTTGATGCGCCGGGCGGTGTGAATGGCGTCTAGCCCGCTGACCCAGACCGTGGCCTCCTCCTTGGCGGCCTTGAGCTCGGCCCACTCCTCGGCGCTCATGCCGTCGGGCCGGCGGTCGTCGTCGTAAGGCGCGGGGCGATAGGCATGGTGGGCCTCGTCGTTGATCACCAGCAGGTTCTTCTTGCTGCCCAGGTCGCGCAGCACACGGTTGGCGAAAGCCGTGGGGCTCTCCTGTCCGCGCTGCATCACCTGGCGCTTGCCGCCGTCGTCCCGCAGCGCCAGCGTGTGCCAGTTGGTGATCAGCACCCGCCCCTGCCCCAAAAAAGGCAGCAGCGTCGCCGGCACCAGGTCGAACCTCTCGAAGTAGTTCCCGCGCGCCCCCGCCACCAACGGCCGCTCCGGCTCCAACCCCCGAGGCAGCGCCGCACGTACCGCCTCCTCATCATCCTCCCCATTCTCACTCATCACGTCTTCACGTTTCACGCTCCACGTTTCACCGCCCCCTCCCAACCGCTCCTTCACCGTCAGATTCGGCGTGACGATCAGGATGCCGTCAGAGAAGCGCCGGTCCTGCGGGTTGAGCGCCTTGTTGACGAAGCTCCAGGCCATCAGCATGGCCATGACCACCGTCTTTCCGCTGCCGGTGGCCATCTTGACGGCGTAGCGCACCAGCGGCCTGGCCTGGCCATCCAGCGGCGTGTCCAGCGGGATGTCGATGCCCAGCTTGCGGTCGCCGCGGATCTCCACCAGCCAGATGATGGTCTCGGCGGCCTCGAGCTGGCAGAAGAAGAGGCGGCGCTCGCGGTCAGGGCGGGCCCAGTGCGCCAGCAGTTGGCGGGTGACCGGGGTCGCGCCGGGGTAGCCGGCCTCCCGCCAGGCCCGCACCTGCTGGCGGATCTGGTTGACCACGCCCAGCTCCTCGAACTGCTCGTCGGAGAGCATGGAGAGCTGGCGCTCGTTGGCCCGCGCCCGCGCCCGGAAGTAGTAGCCGGCCGGCCGCCGTCCGTTCTCGACGCGCGGCATGCCGGCTGCGTCGTACAGCCAGTAGCGCTCCGGCTCGCGGTAGGGGGAGTTGAGGATGGGGTTGTCGACGGTGAGGGTCATAGGGAAACCTAAACGAGTTCAGCGATTTCGGGCGCGCATCGGTTGACAAGAGTCACCACCAGCCGTATACTCGAAGTGTCAGTGGACGAAATTCGGCTCCATGCCGTGTGATGCCCAGGCCGCGGTCAGGGCATCCTATATCCCTGGCGTGGTCTTTTATCGCCTCTCGGTAAGGGCCGCTGATAATGGCGGCTCCTTTTTTGTGCTGCTGCGTTGTGCGGCCAGTAGCACCTCGGCTCATGGTAGCTGAGTCGAGTGTGGAAGTATTGATCGTGAGGGGCATGAAAGGTTGGTTGTACAACTATAACGACTTGTTATGTGCCCATCTCAGGTTACTGCCTTTGCAAGGTCAAAGTGTATTTTCCGAGATCGTTCTCCGACGCATCAGTAGCGCGAATCGTGTAAGTACCAGCACGGTCGATGGTACAACGCGCTTCAGCTACGGTTGTGGACGAAGCATTACAGTATGCCCAGTCTCCACGTTCGTTGTACAGCCCAAAGCTTGGCTCCATTCTACCCTCAGTTCTTCGCATGGAAATTACGATCTTGTCGTTGACATCTGCAAAAAACGTGTAGAAGTCTTCCTTCGCAATCGACTGTATGCTTCCCTGGACGGTCTGACCGAAATTGATCGGTACAGATCCTGCTGGGCTGTTGAGCTTCTGTAATCGTATGATGTAGGTTCCCTCGTCTCGATCTGACTGGTCGTTGACTTGAATTGAATACTGACCTGCGTTTTCCAATCTGCATTCGGCTTGAGCAATCTTGGTTGATCTCGCATTGCAGTATGCCCAATCGCCTCTCTCGTTGTACAGCGCAAACTCAGGTTCAAGAATGCTGTTGTAGCGAGCAACTGTGATAACGATCCTGTCGCCAGCATCCGCAAAGAACGTATAGAAGTCATACTCCATGGGCAGATCAATGGTGGCAGTAAGAGTCTGCCCAAAATCAATAGAAGTAGCACCGACTGGGTTGTTCAGCCTCTGAAGTGAGAGTGTGTAGCTACCCCGATCACGATCAGAGTGGTCAGTAGTTTTGATTGAATATGCTCCAGCTCTGTCGATTCCACATTCCTGCGATGCGACTTTCGTCGAATAAGCGTTGCAGTATGCCCAATCACCACTTGAATTGTACAAGGCGAACTCAGGCTCCAAAATGTCGCCTGTGCGCACCATGACAATCCTGATCCTGTCACCCACATCAGCATTAAAGGTGTAAGAGTGAGTTTCTCCAGGTTTGCCTATCGAACACCGAATGACCTGTCCGTATTGAATCGTCTCGGGGCATTCTGGAAGCAAGACAGGAAGCGCTTGTCCTAAGGGAGCAGGAGCGACTGTGATCTGAGTTTCTGCTGCACTTATCGGCGTTATTGTCGGCGTGGCCGTGGCGCTGGCACGTGTTGGTGTGTTGGTGGCTCTTGGGGTGGGAGTGTGGGTGCTTGTGGGAGACGTCGTGGAAGTACTGGTCACAGTTGCCGTGGGAGTACTACTTGGTTCTGGGGTTGTCGGACAGCCAATAGGGTCGCTGTCTACCAGCTCAACGGAGAAATCGCTCCGAAACCTGAACGGGACTGTGAGTTGTTGGCTTCCAATCGAGACCCTAACTTCACCAACCTCCCATATTTCTTGCTGACGTATCCGGTGCTTCATAAAGGTATTTGGAGCAGCTTCGACGGTTACAGAACGCGACAGTTCATCTGACACGCCATAAGTGTAACCGAGTCTAGATGCCACCGCTGCCCCCACACTGGCCTCGAAAGCAGCCAAGTTGATCCCCCACTCAGAGCTCAGCTCTAATCCAGTTCCAAGTTCTAAAGTACGAACTAGTGTTCTAGAACGCTTTAACTCGTATCTCACCCAACCAACACCTCCACAGTTCGGTTGCTCCACAATCTCTTCTCTTACCGTGATTGGTTCGACTTGGATGTTGTTGACTTCTTCAACATTGATCTCTGGCAGAACGGATACTGCCGTTGGTTCACTCCCCCGAGAAGATGTGGAGACTGAACCACATCCTGTCAGTGCGAACAGACCGATCAGTGCTATTACAACTGCCGAACCTAATGCGTGCGCTCTCATGATCAATGCCTCCTTGAGATTGTGGACGGAAGAAAACCTGGAATCTTCTTTCGCTGGCACCGGTCTGATCCTCCAGGGTCTAATCAGCGCGATATCTTAGTCACACCCCCATCACCCGCATCACCTCATTCCCCCGCTGATCGATCACCTTCACAGCGACGCGCCGGTGTTCGCCGGGCTGGAAGGGGAGGGAGACACGGCCGGTGAGTTGGTCGAACAGGTCGTCGTTGAGCGTGCCTTTCAGGGCGCGGGCCAGCTTCTGCCAGGCGGACTTGTTGGGGAAGAACGCCTGGCAGATGTGGAAGGTGCGCCGGTCGTAGTCGCTGTCCAGGAACCAGGCCGCGACCTGGCTGGCACGCGCCGAGTGGACCTCGCCGGTCAGCGGGTCGTAGACGTCCACGCCCAGCAGCTCGACTTCGTACGCGCCGTCGTCGCGCTGGCGCAGTTCCACGTCCGGCTCGCCGAAGACGGTGAAGAGCTGGGCGCTGGCCGTGGTCTTGAGGAGCGACTCGCCGCGCGCGTCGGTCAGCAGCACGTCGGGGCGGATGTGCGAGAAGACCACCTTCAGCCGGGGATGGCCGGTCTCGATGGCGCTGAGGGCCGCGGCGTCGAAGGCAAAGCCGGCGAAGACCAGCAGGTCATAGCCGCCGCGCACCGCCTCCCACAGCCCATCCTCCACCTGCCGCGCCGTCACTGCGCCGTGCTGCGGGCCGAAGGAGACGGCGACGCGCTCACCCTCACCCCGGCCCTCTCCCTCGGAGGGAGAGGGAGCGACGCCTTCGGCGTGCAACACGCCGCCGGTCAGCGGCGTCAGGCTGGCGAAGCGCAGGCGGCGGTTGTCGGGGAAGGTGACGCCGTCCTGGCGCATCAGGTCGATCAGCAGCGCGATATGGTTGCCCTCAGCCGCTGCACCCGCGCCCGCCTCGCTCTCCGCTCCCCGCAGCCCGTCCTCCGCCTCGCTTTCCGCTCCCCTCTCACCGCTCACCGCCTCCGGCTCTCCGCCAATGCGCGTCTCCTCCTGCATGAACTGCTCCACGGCCGGCGGGATGGCCTCGACGGTGAAGGGGCCGGCGACGCGCACGATCTTATTGTCGATCTGCGGCTGGTCGTAGAGGGTCTCCTGGGGCGCGTCCTCGGCGATGATGCGGTCGATCTCCCCCTGCTTGCGCCGCCGCAGGTCGAGATAGCGCCGGTGGATGTCCCGTGTTTCCTTGGCCCATCCTGCCTTGGCCTCGCCAGGAACCTCCCACGGCTGCCACGCCTCCCCGGCCGACCGGTTCAGCTCGGCCAGCGCCTCGTCCAGCAGCGGCTGGTAGCGCGCGACCACGGGATCGATGCGGGTGTTCTGGGCGATGGAGCGCAGGGTGATGTGGGGCACGGTCTTGTAGCGGAAGCCGCTGTCCACGCCGCGCTCGGCCTGGGCCAGGGTGTAGTAGGGGTAGGTGGCGGTCAGCAGGCGCTGGCGGGCCAGGCTGACCGCGACGCGCGAGGTGTCGCAGGTGATCCACCTGCGGCCCCACTGCTCGGCCACGTAGGCCGTGGTGCCGCTGCCACAGGTGGGATCCAGCACCAGGTCGCCGGGGTCGGTGGTCATGAGCATGCAGCGCTCGATGACTTTGTTCGTCGTCTGCACGACGTAGATTTTTGGGTCTATACGACTTTGAATTCCGCCGCCAACATCCTCCCAGATGTTGGTAAGAGCAAGGGCGCCGAAGTCGTCGAAGTACTTCTTGAATCGGATTGTATTGCCTGCCGCCAGGACACGGCCTGCATTCAGAACCCTGCTCATGCCCAACTCAGACGTGCGCCATCCACCGGTTGTCGGTCGGTATTCACCGCCCTCAAACTGAATTGGAAACAACGTGCTCTCACTGGGGCTGCGCGACGTGAGACCCTGGTCTGTGAACATTCGGGTTGGCTGGTCCGCGTCAAAGCGGGTGTATCGAGTGGCGCCTTCTTCACCAAGAGTGAGTTCCCGGTATAGCTGCCGATACTTGATGAGTGACTTGTCTCTGGCATACCAGATGACGTAGTCATGGACTTTGTCCAGCAGAGCCCCGCTCAATCCAACAGAAGTCTTGTAGGCGATTTGCGCTACGAAGTTCTCTATGCCGAAAATCTCGTCCAGTAGACACCGCACCAAATGCACGTTCTCGTCGCTGATCTGCACGAAAATGGACCCACTGTCAGCCAGCAGCTCCCGGGCCACCCGCAGACGGTCGCGCAGGTAGGTCAGGTAGGAGTGGATGCCCAACGTCCAGGTGTCGCGGTAGGCCTTGATCTGCTCCGGCTCGCGCGTCAGGTCGTCGTCCCCCTCGCGCACGCCCCGCTGGTCGATCCTGGGCTGGAAGTTGCTGCTGAACTTGACGCCGTAGGGCGGGTCGATGTAGATCATCTGCACCTGGCCGGCCAGCAGCTCGCGCTGTAAGAGGGAGTTCATCACTAACAGGCTGTCGCCCAAGATCAGCCGATTGGCCCAGTCCACGTCGTGGCGGTAGAACTCCACGGCCTCCCTCAGCGGCTGGCGCGGGTCGGCGAAGAGGTCCAGTTGCAGCGCCTGCGGCCGCTGCACCGCGTGGATGATGGCCTGGGTGCTGACCCGCTCGTGGATGTGCAGCGAGATGGTGTCCACCTCCAGGCCGGCGGCGTCCTCGACTTCGATGCTGCGCAGGCCCGGCTTGCCGGCCCAGATCAGTTGCGGGGAGAGGTGGGGGTCGTAGCCGTAATGGGCGCGCGGTTGCTCGGCGGTCTTGGCTTCGTAGGACGCCATGCCCACGGGCGGGTTGTTCTTGCGCCGCGCGGCGTCGTGGCGGTAGTCGTCAGTGCTGCGGCTGGGGGTGCGGCGGGGTCGGGCCACGGACTTCCCTCCGTGAACGGAGATGATGGCGGGGCAGGTCGTTCGCATCTGGGGATGCGAACTCCGCGATGACTTGGGTAGCATTGTACCATAGCCAGCCGCTGCTCAACAAACAGCCCGGCGCGCGGAAGTGTTGTTTGGTGGATGCGTTTCTGGCGGACGGACAGTGAGCTTAGCCCGCCAGCAGTTCTCAGGGCGGCACATCGTCCAAGTCCGCGCTGCTTGCCGTAGCGCACTTTGGCAGGTATAATCCGGATGACGACCAAGCGCACGATTCGGAGAACAGACATGAACTCACCTGCGACAGAAACCACCGCCACCGCAATCTATGAACACGGGATGCTACGCTTGCTCAGCCCGCTTCCACTCCCAGAGCGCACCCGCGTGAAGCTTGTGATCCAGCAACTAGATGCCAGCGACGAGATGCGCCGGGCTGAACAGGTGCTGGCAGCCACGGGCTTAGTGACAGCGCCTGGTGGCGCTGCCCCAAGTTTGGCGCCCGGATCAGAGCTTCGCCTGGCTGAGACCGCTGAGCGCTACGCAGTGGGCGGCCCCTTGTCCGAAGTCATCATTGCCGAACGGGACGCAAGATGAATCCCCCGATCTACTACCTGGACACCAGCGCGCTGATCAAGCGCTACGTGGCCGAGACCGGCAGCACCTGGATCCGCACCCTGGCCGACCCCACCGCGCCCAATCTGCTGCTGACCGCCCGACTGACTGTCGTCGAGGCTCGCAGCGCCTTGGCCCGTCGTAAGCGCGCAGCTTCGATCAGCGATGACGATCACGCCTTTGCGGTCGGCATGCTGGCCAATCACGCCTTCACCCAATACCACTTTGTCGAGCTTGAGGGCGCTGTCGTCAATCTGGCGGGCGACCTTCTGGATCGTCATCCGCTGCGCGCCTATGACGCCGTGCAGTTGGCATCTGCTCTGATGATCAATTCAGCGTTGCTCGCCGCTGATCTGTCTGGTTTGATTTTTCTCACGGCTGATGATCGACTGTTGAGCACAGCGCAGATCGAGGGCATGGTTTGTGACAATCCCAACCTCCATCCCTGACGGAGGCGTGACCGCAGACCATGCTACCAAGAGGACCACTCGTCGGAGACTCATCCTTCTTGCACGCCATCGACCGGCCACTGCGTCAGGCGGGAACCAGCTCATAGGCTGGCACAAGCAGGGTCTTCTGTGGTCGCGGGGGCTGTTTGAGCAGCGACAGCACGCGCTGGGTGGTCTCCTGCGTGTATTCTTTCTCGCCGCAGCGCGTGCAGACGAAAGCCGGCACATTGCGCACGATCCAAAACTGATCGCCGTCCTCGTGGACGAAGGTTGTAAGCTGTTCGACCAAACTGCCGTCACAGAAACGGCATGGAGTCATGCCGACTCCGCTCCTTCTCCGTCGAAACCGTGCAACGCCAGGTCTGCGCAAACGGAGGTCCACACGGCCCGTGCCTGCTGGGCGGCAGTGCTGGCATCAAGTGCAACGGCTTCTGGCCATTCTCCTGGATAGCGCGCCTCGACCGCCCATTCTGTGAGTCCCGTCAGATCAGGATGGCTCTCTCTCTCACCTGCCAACCGGCCGGCACGAGGTTTCGCAATGCGTCGAGGTCGTGACGCCGGGGAAAGTCGATCTGCAGAAAGATCAACACGGCCTTGATCGCCTTCTAAGCGGACTGTTGTGCCAGCCAACATGCGTGGCGGGGCGCCATGCCCTTGGCTTCGAGGGCAGCTTCAGCCGCCAGCAAATCCTCTTCGGCATAACGCAGCCAGCGGCGCACTTCGGCGATTCTCTCAGTGTCGTTCATACAACACCTTACCCTCGCGCAACGCCGGCCGCAGTACGGGACCGATCAAGTCGCCGCGGCGGGCGATCTCGTCGGGTGTGGTGACGATGATGTCCTTGCTGACGGGGAGGTCGCGCAGCGCGCGTCTGATCTCGATGGCTGCTTGGCGTTTGTTGGGCGCCTCAGCCAGGATGACCAGCAAGTCGATGTCGCTGTCTGGCTGTGCGTCGCCGCGGGCGTGGCTTCCGAACAGGATGATGCGCAGCGGATCGAAATCGCGCACGATGCGGTCGGTCATGGTTGCAATCAACTCGTTGGTCGACATGGAAGCACCTCTGGCATCATTGTACCACAGCCAGCCACTGCCTACCAAGCAACCCTGGCTTATCCTGCCCACAGCCGCGCCTCGACCAGGTAGCCGTCCTCGTGCTGCCAGGCCGCGGGCAGGAGCTGGAAACCGGCGGCTTGCAGATGTTCCGTGACCACATCCGGGCTCAGACGATGGTGGGCGGGCGGGCCGTCGCTGCTGGCCGCGTCGGGACGCCAATCCAGCAGCGCCACCTGCCCGCCGGGGCGCAGGACGCGGCGCAGCTCGGCCATCAGCGCATCCAGCGGCTCGACCTCGTGGACGACGAACGCGCCCCAGATCCAGTCCACGGACGCGTCGGAGAGGTCGATGTGCGGCAGCTCGGAGCGCAGCGGGCGCACCGTTTCTGGCGGCCGGCGCTCGGCCAGCGCGTCCAGCATATCCTGGCTGACGTCCAGCGCCCAGACGAGGCCGGTTGGCCCGACCAGCTCGGCCAGCGGCAGGGTCCAGAAGCCCGTGCCGCAGCCTAAGTCCAGCGCGACGTGGCCGGGCTGGATGCCGAGACTGCCCAGCAGCGTGCGCGGCTGCCATTTGGCCTCGCGCTCGGCGCTGTGCAGGCCATGGCGTTTTTGTGGGTCGAAGCGGCGATCGTGGTTAGACATTGGAACTCCTCGCCGCAGCCTCCAGCTTGCGCTGCACCTGGTCGATCTTGTCCCGCGCCTGAGCAGCAGCCATGCGAAACAGCTCGGCCACCGCGGCCTCGTCCACGGTCTGCATGGGGGTGAGGCGCTTGATCTCGTCGAAGGGCAGGGAGGTGTGCAGGGCCAGAGAGGCCGTGCCCAGCATGATCTGCGCCGCCACGCGCCGCGCAGCCTCGGCCGTCAAGCCGGCCTCGACGCCGGCCTGGGTCATGCCCTCCAGCGCCGGCAGCAGCGAGCGCATGGCCGCGCCGGCCAGCCCCACGCACCAGTTCATCTGCTCGTCGCTCACCTCAACCCAGTCGCCCAGCGCGGCCAAGAGGCTCTCGACCAGCGCCCGTTGCTCGGGTGCGACCGCGCGGCCATAGGCCACCGGGTTCATGCCCTGACCCACCAACGACGGCGCCGACGGCATGACGCGCGCCACGGCCACGCCTGACGGAACCAGCGCCTCCAGACGCGCCAACGCCACGGCCGCGGCGAAGGAGATCACCACCTGGCCGGGGCGCAGCCGGCCGGCGATGCTGGCGAGCACATCCAGCACCGTGGCGGGCGGCGAGGCCAGCAGGATGGCATCGGCCGTGCAGGCGTCGGCGTCGCCCAGGCTCAGGAAGCGCACGCCGAAACGCTGCGCAGCGGCCTGTCCGCGGCTCGGATCGGCGTCGCAGACGGCCAGGTGATCGGCCGCCACGCCCGCCGCAGCCAGCCGCTGCAGCAGGATGCCGCCGATGTTGCCGGCGCCGACGACGGTGAAGTGACTGTCAGACAGCTTGTTCATCGGATGTTCCTCCGGCCGAAAGCATCCGCAAGGCGCGCAGCGCGCCCACGGGGCAGACGTCGTGGATCACCGGCACGCCCGCGGCCTGGCAGGCCAGCACCGCGGCCTCGGTGAAGCAGCCAGGTGGCAGCCAGACCAGCCGCGCGCCGGCCGCGATCACCTTGGGCGTGGTCTGCTCGGTGACATGTGGCGCCAGGGCCAGCACCACCGCGTCGGGCATAGCCGGCAGCTCGGCCAGCGACGCATAGCAGCGGCAGCCGGCGATCTCCGTGTACTTGGGGTTGATGGGGTAGACGGTGTAGCCGCCGCGGTGCAGCGTCTCGAAGACCTCGTGGCCGTACTTCTCCGGTTGGGCCGAGACGCCGATCACGGCGAAGGAAGCGGGCGTTCTGAGCAGGGCCAGGGCGGTTTCTTGGGCGGGGGTGAGCATGGATCACAGTCTCCTTGGGGGAAAAAGCCTACTCAGCCGCCAGGTGCGAGCATGTTGATTGAGTAGGCCGTCGTATCGAAATCAGCGTGCTCGCACCTGGCGCAGCGCCTCGTAGAGTTCGTTCAGACGGGCGACCTGCTGTGCGCGGCAGTCGTCGTCCGGGCAGGCGACGGCTTGCGCGGCGCTGGTTTGTAGGCAGCTATCGAGCAGGAGCAGGCTGGCGCGCTCCAGCCGCTGCCGCGCGGCCTGGCTCTGGCGCACGATCTCCAGGCACGGATCGTCTGCCTCGACCAGCCGGATCATGGCCGCCACTTGCTGCTCGACCTCCTGCAGCAGGCGCGTCAGCTCGGCGGCTGGGTCGTTCATGGCCTGGCTGCGCCGGCCGGGGCAGCCGGCAGATCGGGCGTCGTCTGGCGTATCAAGAAACGATAGAAGGTGCTGGCGGTCAGCATCTGCACGATGAAAGCCAGGGCTACGGGCAGGCCCACCAGCAGCCGGGCCAGCGCCCAGCACAGCAACGGCATGAAGATGAAGTTCAAGGCCAGCCCGGCCGCCACCGCGCCCGGCTGGCGGACCACCAGGGCAAACTGGCGCGGCGTGATGGTCAGGCTGATGAAGAAGATCATCAGGAAGGTGAGAGCCTGCGAATAGGGCAGGATGGCCTTGCCCGGCGCGGTCGTCCACAGGCCCAGCGCCAGGCCCAGGAGCACGGTGACGACGATGATCACCTGGTATTTCTCACGAATCCACGCGGCCACTCGTAACATGACGGTTGCCTCCAATCAGGCGATCCACACCAGATACCCGGTCATCTCTTTGCAAGGGATGCAGTCGGTGGAGTGCATGAAGACCAGGGTGGGGTGCTTGGCGGCCAAGGCTTGCTGGAACTGCTCGGCCGGCGTGCCTTGCGACACGAGAGCGGCGGCGGCGGCCGGGGCGCTGGTAGCCGTGGCGGCCGGCTCCTGCTCCATCTTGAGCAGCAGGATCATGACGATGACCAGGCCCAGCACGGCCAGCACGAGAATCGTTGTCAAGCCGTTGTTCTTCTTGCGCACTTGCGGCTGTGATGGTCGCTGAGGTGATGGGTGTTTTTTACTCACGGGGCACGCAACGTGTCCTTTCTTTATCAGGCGCTGCTAGGCGCAGCTAATGGCGCAACCGGCCGTCCCTGTCCGCACGCGGCGCACTCGATCTGAATCGTGGTATGCTCGATGCCAAATCCGCTCAGACAGGCTTTGAGCTGTGCCATGATGCCGTTGCAGTCGGCCAGGCTCTGGTCCGCGGCGACCACGTGCGCGCTGAGGGCCACGTGGCCGGAGCAGATGCTCCACACGTGCAGGTCGTGCACGTCCTGCACGCCCGGCGTGGCGGCCATGCGCTGGCCGATCTCCTCCAGCGACAGGTGTTCGGGCACGCCCTCGACCAGGATGTGCAACGAGCTTTTCAACACGCGCCAAGAGCTGATCACGATCAATACGGCGATCAGGACGCTCATCAGCGGGTCGAACCAGGTCTTGCCGGTGGTCCAGATCAGCACTGCTGCCACGATGACGCCCACCGAAGAGAGGGCGTCGCCCAGGACGTGCAGGTAGGCGCTGCGCACGTTCAGGTCTTCGGCGTGTTCGGCCTCGCCCGCCTCGTGGTCATGATCGTGGTCATGCCCGCCGAGGACGAAGACGACGATCAGGTTGACCACCAGGCCGATGACGGCGATGACCAGCATCTCAGCGCTTTTGATGGGGGCAGGGTTGTTCCAGCGCGCCCAGGCTTCGCTGAAGATCTCGATGGCGATGACAGCCAGCAGCACGCCGTTGATCAGCGCGGCCAGCACCTCCAGCCGGTGAAAGCCGTAGGTGTGGCGGTCATCGGCCGGCAACGCGGACAGGCGCAGCGCCAGATAGCTGAGCGCCAGCGCGAAGACATCCATAAAGACGTGGCCGGCGTCCGACAGCAGGGCCAGGCTGCCCGTCCAAAACCCGCCGATGACTTCGGCGACCAGGATGATGGCCGTGAGCGTCATGGCGAGAGTGTTGCAGAATTCGATTTATGGTTAACTAACAGAGATCGCTGATTTTTGTTATGGTAAGCTATTGAGTTGATTTACTCAATTCA
>DAOUBX010000296.1:0-8368 GCA_034432445.1 Anaerolineales bacterium | reverse complement strand
CAGCCCACGGCCTTGCCCGTGCGCGGGTCGACGAAGTTCAGCGGGGTGTAGGCGTTCTCCGTCACCGCCCGCACCACCCGGCCACCCAAATTGGGCAGCCGACCGGCAGCAGCCGGCGCGACCGGCTGCTCAGGCTGCGGCCCTGCGCTTGTGGGCGTGGTTTCCGCCATGGCGGGGGTAGCTGGCAGCGCCTCGGTGGCCGCCGGCGCAGGGGCGGGCGTGGGGGTGGCGCAGCCCGCAAGCAGCAGGCCGATGAGCAGCAGAGCGATCAATGCGCTGTGTGGGGTCTTCATGGTTCGATTGCCTCCTGAAACTTCAAATAACGCAATTTCTCGGCGCCGGGCACTTGCGATCACCTTGCAGCCTAAATTGGCTGCGCAAACATCGCTACGAGCTAAGAGCCAAGTGTCCGGCGCCCTTGGCTGACAAAGCATCACGTGGTCGATTGGGTATTGCCGGCTTCTGGCGGCGTCGCCGGCGCCGGCTGAGATAGCTCGCTGCTGGCCGTTGCCGGCTGCCGCAGGCCCAGCCACTCCAGCCCGCGCCATAACGCATGCACCTGAACAACGCCAAGCCAAAAAAGGAACAGCGACAACAAGAGCGGCGCCAGGATGGTCAAGAAGCGCAGGCCGCGCTGCAGAAAAGCCACGGCATCCTGGTAGCGCGCGATCAACCGTTGGTACTGCTGTGTTGCCTGCCGCGCTGCAGCGATCGTGGTCTGTACTCGGCCGAGGGAGCCAGCCAGGAGATCGATGCCATCCACCATAGAGGGCAGGTTCTCGGATGACGTGCTCAGTTGTCGGCCGACAGTCTGCAGGTTGGCCGGGACTCCGTTCAGGTTAGCGCTGATGTTGCCCAGCGTAGCGGCCAAAGGGGTGTCCGGATTGTACTTGATGCCCAGAAAGGGGATATCCGCCAGGACTGTCAAGACGTTGTCGATGCCCTCAGCCGTGCCCTGGGCCGCCTCGATGGCGAGGTTCGTGGCTGCTATCGCTTGGGGCAGGCCCTTGCTGAGCAGCTCGGCCGCAGCATCGAGCGCAGGTTGGGTGGTAACGAGGGACTGCGCAAGAGATTGCGTGGCGGCCTGAGCGGCTGCTGCACTGCTGCCGGCCGTCAGCAGCCCGTCATCGACCAGTGCCAAAGTGTCGCTGGTCACGGCCAGGGTGTCGGCGGTCAGACGAAGGCCTGCGGCCAAGCCGTCCGTGAGCGGGCGGTAGAGCGCCCAGACGCCAACGAATCCCGCCAGAGTCAAGAGCAAGCTAACGATAGCGGCGATGACCAACAAGAGAGCGCCGATGCGTTTGATTGCGTTCATTCACCAAGCTCAACGGGTGTTTGAGAAGTCCACAGCGGCGACCATTAGCATACGTTGCGCATGACGAGCTTGACAGCCGGATCACTTTGATAATCACCAACGAAGTCGTCGCTTCGGTGCAAACAGGGCCTTCGACCGGCAACGGTGTTGTCTTGCGCCCTGCAGCGACTTGTACAATCGGCCAGCGTCGGAAGCTTATGCGATTGTACCGTTGCCGGTGGTAATCGCCAAAAGCAGAACCGTCTGGTCTCGTTGCGGCCAATCTTGCGCTCTGGCTGAGCTGTTGTATACTGGCCCGCGAGGACGACAGACGAGCTATGCCGACTAACCTGCCGCCGGAGTACTACGACGTCGAAGAGCGCTATCGGGCTGCGACGACGCCCGAGGAGAAGGCTGCCCTGTTGGAGGAGATGCTCAGCACCATCCCCAAGCACAAGGGCACGGATCACCTGCGCGCCGACCTGCGGCGCAAGCTGGCGCAGCTCAAAGCCGCGGCACAGGGGGGCAAGGGCGCCAGCCGGCAGGCCTCGATGTTTCACATCGAACGGGAGGGCGCAGGACAGGTGGCGATCGTGGGGTGTACCAACGTCGGCAAGTCAGCGCTGGTGGCCGCGTTGACTAACGCCACGCCGGCCGTGTCCGAGTCGCCTTTCAGCACGTGGACGCCAACACCGGGCATGATGGCGGTGGACAACGTGCAAGTGCAGCTGATCGACACGCCGCCCCTCAACCCCGAGTTTGTCGAGCCGGAGCTGTTCAACCTGTTGCGCCGCGTCGATCTGATCGTGGTCATGGTGGACCTGCAGGCCGACCCGATCCAGCAGTTCGAGGATACGCTGGCCGTGCTGGAAGCTCATCGCATTTTGCCTGCGCAGCATCGCGCTGCCGTGGCCGAGCCGCGGCGCTACACGTTCCAACCCATGTTGGTCGTGGCCAACAAAGCGGACGACGAGCGCTGGGACGCCGACGCGGCGGTGTTTTGTGAGCTGGTATGCCATGACTGGCCGTTGGTAGCGGTCTCCGTGGCCCAAGGCCGTCATTTGGCGCGCTTCAAGCAGGCGGTCTATGACCAGCTCGGCATCATGCGCATCTATGCCAAGCCGCCCGGCAAAGAACCGGACTTCAGCGCGCCGTTCGTGATGAAAAAGGGAGCGACGGTTGAGGATTTCGCCGCTAAAGTGCACAAGGATTTCGTCGAGCACCTCAGAAGCGCCCGCGTTTGGGGACAGGGCGTATTCGCTGGCCAACTGGTCGGTCGTGATCACGTGCTGCACGACGGCGACGTGGTTGAGCTGCGGGCCTAGTTACACGCATTGATGGATTTGGGACTTCGCTCCACCTGTGCTATAGTCTAGGCGCATCGTAATTGCTCAGCCTCCGCCAGGCCCTGAGGGGCCTTCGTACCGTCAGCCAGGGATTTCCAATCCTTGGATAGGGGCACGCCTGAGCAGTTATCGCACATCAATGAAAGGAGGCGCGTTGCGCAATGGCCCAAGTGTATATGGTAGTCGACAAAGCTCATTTTAGCGCGTGCGCCTCGTGTCTGCGTCGGAGCTGAGCCTCGGCGCGGGCTGACCTCGCCCACTGCGGCCACGGGGTGCACCCAAATCCCGTGGCCGTTTTGATTCCCCCTTCCGGTTGCCAAACAACCCTAGATCGGTCGCAACCGACCGGCGTCTGCGTAGCGACGGCCGTTCTCCTACCGGCGTGCTTCCTCGGTGCAGTGGGATCAACGCCCACGGACACGGTGTTCCGTCGGCCGTTCCTACGCGGCCACCAACAACTTTGCTCGAATTGCTTTGGTAGTTGCTAAGCGCCTGAGAACCCATGAGCGCCCGGCGCTGGCAACGCTTGGCATACGCAATGCCTGGAGTTCAACCGACGATGGATCTCAACTACTACGACGACTACGAGGAACTCGGTCAGTACTTCGCCCTCGACCGCCGCGCCCACCGCCAGCAGCAGGCGCTGCGCCGGCCGTGGCCTAAGCAGCCCGTCCGGGCGATGCTCCCTGACTGGATTGAGGAGCAGCTAGAGGGCGAGGACGAGTTCATCACCTCCTATGCGCCCGGCGAAGGCGAGCAGCTCTTGCTGCAGGAAGCCTTGACCGACTTCTACCGCGACAACGTCATCACCGACGTCTTGGCGCGCGTCAAAGGCGGCAAAGAGGCCAACGTGTACTGCTGCGCCGCTCATCCCGCCACGGGCGTTGAACTGATCGCGGCGAAGATCTACCGACCCCAAGCGCACCGTACCATGCGCAACGACGCCCTCTACAAGGAAGGGCGCCTGATGCTGGACACCGCAGGCAAGGGGATCGTGCGCGATGCGCGGCTCAAACGCGCTGTCGCCAAGAAAACCGACTTTGGCCGCGAGGTCATCTCCTTTTCCTGGATCGAGCATGAGTACGACATGTTGCAGATGCTGCACGCAGCCGGCGCTGATGTGCCCCGGCCGATCGCCCACGTCGGCAACACCATCCTCATGGAGTACGTGGGGGAGGTGAACCATCCTGCGCCGACGCTGAACAGCGTCATGCTGGATGCAGCCGCAGCGCAGCCGCTGTTCGACCGGTTGCTGTGGCATGTCGAGCTCATGTTGGCCGGCAACCGCGTGCACGGCGACCTGTCGGCCTACAACGTACTTTACTGGCAAGGCAAGGCTACGGTGATCGACTTTCCGCAAGCCGTGGTGGCTTTGGCCAACCCCCATGCGCCGAAGCTGCTGCAGCGGGACATCGAACGCTTGTGTCAGTACTTCGCGCGCTACGGCGTGCAGGCCGACGCTGCTGCGTTGGCCCGCGACCTATGGCGGCGCTTTACCTACGCTGAGCTTTGACAAGTGCGCTGGGCGCGGCAAGCGCGGTGTGTTTCAAGCACCCGCTTTGGCGCCCAGCGCTTTGCCTCGGCCTGTTGCGTGTGGTAGAATGTCATGCCTACGCCGGGCACAAGTCCGGCTGGCTTTAGCTCATGAACGATCTGCTTCTTTCACCGGTCGGACCAGCCATTGTGCTCCTTACGGCGGGGGCGTTGCTCAGAGTGCTGCCGCGGCCACAGCGCGCTTCGTTGTTGGCCTTGGTGACCCTGGGCCCGCTGGCGGCTGCCTTGCTGCTGCTGCTGCGCTTGCGCCTCACCCAGGTTTCCGATCTGGTCGCCGTGTGGTGGCCTCTGGTCATCCCGCCCCTGCGGCTGCGCTGGACCTTGGACGGCTGGAACTGGCTGATGGTGTTCTTGCTGCTGCTTGTAGCGACCTGCGCCGTTTTGCTTACCTGGCGCGAGCCGGGCCGCCGCGCCGGGGCTTATCATGGCCTCAGCTTTCTTTTGCTGGGGACGACAATGCTGGCGGTCATCTCCGGCAACTTGTTGACGCTCGGCGGCGCCTGGATCGCCAACGACGCGCTGCTGGTTGCGCGCACGCGCGAAAGCCGCGTGCCCGAGGGCGCCGTGACGGGCAGTCTCGTCGCAGGTGGCAGCTTGCTGTTTTTGCTGGCCATCGGCATTACCGGCTTGTTAACAACGACGGCGCCGTGGCTCACCGCCGCTCTGCCGGCCGAGACCTTGGCGCTGCTGATGGTCGCGGCTGCCCTGCGCATGGGCGCCTATCCGCTGCATCTGTGGCTGGTTCCTGAGCGAAACGGCCGCAGCGCCGGCACGCAGTTGCTGCTCACCGGCGTCGCCGTGATCAGCGGCGGATGGCTGCTGGGCCGCCTTTACCCGCTAGGCGCTGCCATTGGGTTGAGCAATCCTCTTTGGCAACCCCTGTTGATCACGCTTGTGCTGGCGGCGGGGCTCCTTGCCTGGGCCACTCGTCGGCCGGAACGCTTGTCCCGTCTCGGCTCCAGTCGCGCCAGCTGGCTGTGGTTCAGCTTGGCGTTGGCGGCCCCTGCACCAGGACAGGATGTCTTGGGCTGGGGCATCGTGACCGTTGTGTTAGGACTGGCGCTGTACGTGGTCGGGGATACGATCCGCACCCTGTGGGGCTGGCGAGGGCCGCTCGTCTTGGCTTTAGGCATCCTGGCCGGCGCTCCTCTCTTGCCCGGCTTTGCCGTTCGCTCAGCGGTTGCGCCGGCCAGTCCTTTGCTCTGGCTCTTGGCAATCGTCAGCGAGGGACTGGCCTATGCCTGTGTGATAGCCGCCATCATGCGGCCTGCTGCAGTGTCGGCTTCGTCTACGGCGTCTAGCACAACGCCAGGCTTGACCGCGCAGGGACAACGCCAATCGCCGCTGGCAAGGCAGCCATCAGGTGGGGCAGTCCTGAACTGGCCGGTCGTGCGCATGGTCGTGGCTTTTTCGTTGCTCGCCGTGCCGGCCCTGATCTGGGGTATCTGGCCGGAGCTGTTGGCGCAGTTGGTGGGTTTTGATGCTGTTCCCACGTTAGTCGACTTGCTGCAGGCAATGAACGCAGGACAGTGGACCAGCCTCTTTCTCAGCCTGGCGTTGGGCGCCGGCCTTGCCTGGGTTCTGGGCCAGCCGCACAGCGGCCTGACGCGCTGGCGCGACCAGGTGGCCGAGGCGATGAGCCTCAGATGGGCCTTGGACGTCCTCTTGTGGCTGGCGGCGTGGGTCAGCGAAACGGTGCGCGCGTTGCTGCGCGTGCTGGAGGGCGAGGGCTACTTGGGGTGGGTTGTCCTGTTGATGCTCCTGCTGTGGTTAGTGGCGAGGGCTTGATATGCAACCACTGCCTCCTTTCCCCACCGTCGACCAACTCGTTCGGCAGGTTGATCCCCTGATCGGTCTACCGACGGTTATCATGGCCGGAGTCTGCGCCATTTTTCTTGTTGCCGCCCGCGATTGGCGCATCGTCGTCAGCGCCTATATGCTCCTCACATTGAGCCTAGCCTTGCTGACAACCACCGTATCGCCCGCGGTTTCAGCGCTCGTGCGCGTCATTGTGGGTGGCATGGTGGCGATTTTGTGGTATCTGTCGGCGCAGCGCGCCGGCTGGGGCGGTCGCTTTTTGCCCTTCCGCACAGATACCGGCGTCAACGCGCGTCCTCTCTCCTCTACCACCCTCTTCCGGACGGCGGCTGCGTTGACTCTCGCCGGCGTCCTACTGGCATTGCGCCCACGCCTACCGCTACCACCTCTGGCGCCCGACATCGTGGTCGTGGTCACCTGGTTGGTGGCTTTCGCTCTGCTGGGATTGGCGTTGGGTGACGAGGCGTTACAAGCCGGCAGCGCCCTGCTGATGTTTCTGGGAGCTGTTCAGTTGATGCTCAGCGCATTGCAGCGCGACCCCTGGCTAACCTGGCTGTTGAGCGCGGTCGAGCTGTTGGTGGGCTTAGCCATCGCCTATTTGATGGTCGCGCGGGGCATCGCTGTTCCCCGCCAGCCGTCCCAGGAAACCGACTGATGTCCGTCGTCATTCTGTTGTTCACAGTGTCATTACTGGCGGCGGCGTTGGTCTATCTGCTCCGTCGGTGGCCCTTGCCGTCCACGGCCCTGGCCGGGTTGACCGCGCTGGTGCTCGGCTGGCTGTTGTGGCGCTGGCCCAGCGAGGGCAGCGTGCTGTTCCTGGGACGGATCATCTGGCTGGAACGGCCGATTAGCGTTTTTGGCCAGCGCCTGCAAATGACGCCACCGACGCAGTGGGCCATCGGTCTGCTGGCGCTAGCTTTGGCGGCTGCTTACCTTGGCTCGTGGCGAGTGTCGCCAGGCCGTACGTTTTTTCCCTTCGGTCTGGTGTTGTTGGTGTTGCTCAGCGCAGTGTTGTTGATCCAACCACCCTGGCTGGCGCCGGCGGTGCTGGCTGGCGCTCTCAGCCTGGCGACGTTCGTGGTTCAGGCGGGTCGCATCGGCTCGACGCGCGGCGCGTTGCGTCCTCTGTGGTTTCCTGTACTGACCATTCCCCTCTTCTTGTTGGCGGCCTGGCATCTGGACCAATTGCCTCTTGATCCGGAAGACACGGCCCCTTTGCAGGCCGCTGCTCAGTTGGCCAGCATCGGCCTGCTGCTGCTGTTGGCGCCTTGGCCGTTGCACGGGCCGGCGCGCAGCCTGGGCACAGAGGCGCCGCCGTTGGTAGCCGCCTGGTTGCTGACGGCGCTGGCCGTCATCGCCGTGACTTTGCTGCAGGTCTTTTTGACGCAGTTCACCTGGTTGCAGGCGGCTGTGATGCCTTTTGGTGTGTTGACTGTGCGTTTGCCGGGGCTTCTCGTCTGGGGAGGACTGGCCGGTAGCCTGTGGGCAGGGGTGGGTGCGTTGGTGCAGCGCAACTTGAGCCGCCTGTGGAGCTACGCCGCGCTGTTCAGCTACAGCGCGGTGTTGATCGCCGTAGGTCTAGGCGCGCGTAGTTCGTGGGGTCTGGTATGGCTGCTGCTGCTGGCGCGCAGCATCGCCTTGGTCGTGTCGGGCTTCGGCTTGGCGGTGGTGCGCCAGCGCTCTGGCGGCGGCGCGGACTTCGAGGACGTGCGCGGCCTGGGCACGCGCTTGCCCTGGGTCAGCGGAGCTTTTCTGCTGGGCGGGCTCAGCTTGGCCGGCATGCCTCTCACCGTAGGCTTTGCCGGCCAATGGGCGCTGGTGCATGCCTTAGGCAGCGCCGACTGGCTGCAAGCTGTCATCGTGCTGCTGGGCGCCCTAGGCGTGGCAGTAGGCTTTCTGCGCAGCCAGCGCGTGCTCTTGGGACGGCTGGACAACCTGCTGCTCGAACGGGAAGGGCCGCTGATGACTCTGCTGGCAGCCCTGGGTTTGCTAGCGCTCATCGTGCCCGCGCTGTGGCCTAGCGTCTGGCGCGACACATTGAGCGCGGCCGTGGCTGCCTTCAGCGTCACTGTGGGCGGGAACTGAGTCACAGAGCTCCGCCTCACCTGCGCCGTGTCTAGGCTGCAGATTCGCGTGCGGAGTGATGCGGCGATGTGTCAGCTAGATGCCAATTCGACAAATCGAGCAGTACCGGAACGCAGCCTGATAGCTTTTGAGAGCGTAACATTGCTATAAAAAAGGTAACTGCTCAGGTGCCGGGCATTGGTAGGCGATTTGCGACCTAGGTTGGCTTCGCAGACACGTTTGCAAACCAGAATCCAAATGCTCGGCACCTATGGCTGAGTAGTTACTAGAA
>DAOUBX010000295.1:0-2819 GCA_034432445.1 Anaerolineales bacterium | reverse complement strand
CGCCGCCCGCGCCGGCGCCCAGCGGTGAGCCCTTCAAGATCGCCTTCGTGCTGCCCAGCCCGGTGCAAGACCTGGCCTGGGGCCAGGCCATGTGGACTGCCCTGCAAGCTGTCCAGGCCGAGATGGGCAAGGAGAACCTGGAGATCGCCTACTCCGAGAGCATGTTCCAGGTGGCCGACGCGGCCGCGGCTATCCGCGACTACGCCTCCGAGGGCTATGACTTGATCATCGCTCACGGCACGCAGTACGGCAACTCCATGTTCGACGTGGCGCGCGACTTCCCGGAGACCAGCTTTGCCTGGGGCACGGCCACCGACACCGGCGTCGACAAAGGCTTCAACAACGTCTTCGCCTACGAGGCCTACGCCCAGGAGGGCGGCTACGTCAACGGCGTGCTCGCCGCGCTGCTGAGCAAGTCGGGCGTTCTGGGCGTGGTGGGCCCGGTGGAGGCCGGCGACGCCAAGCTCTACATCGACGGCTTCAAGTACGGCGCGCAGCAGACCAAGCCCGACATCCAGGTGAACGTCAGCTACACCGGCTCTTTTGGCGACACGGCCCTGGCAGCCGAGGCCGCCAACACCCATATCACCGCCGGCGCCGACATCCTGACCGGTTCGGCCCAACAGGTGGTGGGCGCAATCGGCGTGGCCAAGGAGAAGGGCGTCAAATGGTTCGGCACCCAGAGCGATCAGAGCTCGCTGGCCCCCGAAGCAGTTGTCGCAACGCAGGTCTTTGACTGGACCGACGTGCTCAAGGACATGATCGCCCTGCACAAGGCCGGCACCTACGGCGGCAAAGCCTACGCTCTGACCCTGGCCAACGGCGGCCTCAAGATCGTCTACAACCAGGAAGTGCCCGCCGACGTCAAAGCCGCGGCCGACGCCGCCATCGAGGGCATCAAGTCGGGCGCGATCAAGCCGTTGCCATAGGAAGTGGACAAGTAGACAAGTAAACAAGTAGACAAGTAGACAAGTAGACAAGGTCGGCGGTTTTCTTGTCTACTTGTCTACCCCCTTCTTCCTTGTCTACTTGTCTACTCCCTTCTTCCTTGTCTACTTGTGTACTTGTATCCTTGTATACCCTCACGAGGACCTCCCCATGACCACCAACCTCCTCCCCACCGGCCTGCCGCGCATCGATTCGCTGGAGATGAAGGGCATCGTCAAACGCTTTCCGGGCGTGTTGGCCTGCGACCACGTGGATTTCGACGTGAAAGCGGGCGAGGTGCATGCCCTGCTGGGCGAGAACGGCGCCGGCAAGTCCACGCTGATGAAGATCCTCTACGGCCTCTACCGTGCGGACGCGGGCCAGATCTTGCTCAACGGCCAGCCGGTGACCATCCACACGCCCACCGACGCGCTCAAGCTGGGCATCGGCATGGTGCACCAGCACTTCATGCTGGTGGACACGCTGACCGTGGCCGAGAACGTGGCGCTGGGGCTGAAGTCCAGCCGCGGGCCGATCCTAGACCTGGACAAGGTCGAGGCGCGCGTGCGCGAGCTGTCCAAAGCGTATGGTTTGCAGGTGGATCCCAAGGCGCCGGTGTGGAGCCTGCCGGTGGGTGTGCGCCAGCGGGTGGAGATCATCAAGGCGCTCTACCGCGGCGCGGCCCTGCTGATCCTGGACGAGCCGACGGCCGTGCTGACGCCGCAAGAGGTGGACGAGCTGTTCGTCACCCTGCGCCAGATGACGCGGGACGGCCACAGCCTGGTCTTCATCAGCCACAAGCTGCGCGAGGTGTTGGCGCTCAGCGACCGCATCAGCGTGCTGCGCATGGGCGCGTTGGTCGGCACCGTGCCCAACCAGAACGTCACCCGCGAACAGTTGGCGCGCATGATGGTCGGCCGCGAGGTGCTGCTGGAGCGCGACAAAGCGCCGGCGCGCGTGGGTGAGACGCTGCTGGCGCTGGAAGACGTCGAAGCGTACCGCGTCACCGGCACGCGCGCCCTTTACAAGCTGACACAGAGCTTGCGCGCCGGTGAGATCCTGGGCGTCGCGGGGGTGAGCGGCAACGGCCAGCGCACCCTGGCCGAGGTCATCGCCGGCCTGCGCGATGTGCGCGACGGCCACGTCACCCTCCTGGGCACCGACATCACCAAGTGGAGCGTGGACAAGCGCATCGAAGCCGGCCTGCGATACATCCCCGAGGAGCGCATGCACGACGGCGTGATCCAGGACTTCTCCATTGCCGAGAACATCATCCTGCAGGATCACGTGCGCAAGCCCTACAGCAAGGGTATCTTTCTCGACTTCAAGGCCATCGCCAAGCGCAGCCAGCAGTTGGTCGAGGAGTTCCGCGTCAAGACCCCCAGCATCGACACGCCCATCAAGAGTCTGTCGGGTGGCAACATCCAGAAGGTGATCCTGGCGCGCGAGATCTCCAACGCGCCCAAGGTCCTGATCGCGGCCCAGCCGACGCGCGGCGTAGACATCGGCGCCACCGAGTACATCCACCAGCGCCTGCTGGAGCAGCGCGACCAGGGCACCGCCATCCTGCTGATCTCCGATGACCTGGACGAGATCCTGGCCCTCAGCGACCGCATCGCCGTGCTCTACGAGGGGCAGATCATGGGCGTGGTCAATCGTCAGGAAACCAACGCCGAGCAGTTAGGGCTGATGATGGCCGGCGTGCGGCAGGAGCAGTTGGCGGAGGCCACAGCAGGTGGATAGACGGCGCATCCACACGCCTGCGCCGCGGCTTGAGTTGCTGGATTGTCCCTTTCAGGTATAATGCAAGCCGCCCGGCAGCCGTCCGGGCGGCTTTGTCATTTGCGGGTACGAACCCCGCCTCGTCGGACAAAGTTGCCAACCTTTCCGAA
>DAOUBX010000294.1:0-3668 GCA_034432445.1 Anaerolineales bacterium | reverse complement strand
TTGTAGGCGATTTGCGACCTAGGTTGGCTTCGCAGACACGTTTGCAAACCAGAATCCAAATGCCCGGCACCTATGGCTGAGTAGTTACATGGCCAGAACCTATTCATACCATCATGTTCGACGAACGTAGCAAGGCCACAGTCCTCCGACGTCCCACCAGCTATCAGCCGCCGCGCTCCTGGCGCACATGGCTTTTGGGTCGCCCCTTGCCCACGGCTGACGCCGAAAGCGAAACCATCGGCAAGAAGATCGGCCTGGCGGTGTTTGCCTCGGATGCGCTCTCGTCCACGGCTTACGCCACGCAGGAGATTCTGGTCGTGCTGGCTGTCGCCGGCATAGCCGCTTTTGCGCTGGCGATCCCTATTTCGATTGCCATCGTTGCCCTGCTGGCGATTGTGACGCTGTCGTACGAGCAGATCATTCACGCCTATCCCAACGGCGGTGGCGCTTACATCGTCTCGCGCGACAATCTGGGCGAGCTGGCGGCCGAGGTAGCGGGTTCGGCGCTGCTGACCGACTACATCTTGACGGCGGCGGTGTCCATCTCCTCCGGCGTTGCCCAGATCACCTCGGCGTTTCCGGCCTTGCTTCCCTACCGTGTAGCGCTGGCCGTGGGGCTGTTGATGTTTGTGATGCTGGTCAACTTGCGCGGCGTGCGTGAGTCGGGTACGGCCTTTGCCATTCCCACCTATTTCTTCTTGACGATGATGACCCTGACCATCGTGCTGGGCTTTTTGCGTTATGCCACAGGCGCGCTGGGGGCCGTGCCCAGCCCACCGCCGCTGGAGACGGTGGAGACGACGCAGGCGATTGGTCTGTTTTTGATTCTGCACGCTTTTGCCAACGGCACCACCGCGCTCACCGGTGTGGAGGCGATTTCCAACGGTATCACAGCCTTCAAAGAGCCGCGCAGCCGCAACGCCGGCATCACCCTGATCTGGATGGCGGTCATCCTGGGCCTGGTCTTTCTCAGCGTCACCTTTTTGGCCGTGCAGATCGGCGCCGTGCCTGCGGAAAGCGAGACGGTCATCTCGCAGTTGGCCCGCACTGTCTTCGGTGGTCAGGGCCTGCTCTATCTGTTGATGATCGCCGCAACGACCATCATCCTGATCATGGCGACCAACACATCCTTCAACGGGTTTCCGCGGCTGAGCGCACTGCTGGCCATCGATGGCCTTCTGCCGCGCCAGCTCGCTTTTCGCGGCAGCCGGCTGGTCTATTCCTGGGGCATTGTGGCGCTGACTCTGGTCGCATCCCTGTTGATCATCGTCTTCGACGCCAGCGTTACGCAGCTGATCCCCCTGTACGCGATCGGCGTCTTTCTCTCGTTCACCCTGTCGCAGGTCGGCATGGCGCGGCGCTGGCGTCAGGCCGGACGACTGGCGCCGGGCCAGGAGCTGCGTCAAGCAGCCTCCACCGTGCACTATGACGGGCGCTGGCGGCTCAAGATGATCGTCAACGGCTTCGGGGGCGTCTGCACGGCAATCGTGATGGGCATCTTCATCTACACCAAGTTCGCCGAAGGCGCCTGGGTGGTGCTGATTCTGATCCCACTGATCGTGCTCCTGTTGCGTCTTATCCATCGCCACTATCAGGTGTTGGCGGCGCAACTGTCGCTGGAGCACTATGAGGCCCCCCCGCGTGCCCAGCGCCACCGCGTCATCATGCCGTTGAGCGGTGTGCACCGCGGCACGCTAGCCGCCCTGCGCTATGCCCGCACACTGTCGAACGACGTGACCGCCGTGCACGTCTGCATCGACCCGGAGACCGCTGAGAAGATCCGACAAAAGTGGGAAACCTGGGGGGAGGGGGTGCGGTTGGTCATTCTCGACTCGCCGTACCGGCTGTTGCTGGAACCGTTGATGGACTATATTGCCGAGATGGCTGCCGCGCGCCAGCCCAACGAAACGATCACCGTGGTTGTGCCAGAGTTCGTCACGCGCCATGCTTGGGAGAACTTGTTGCATACACAGACCGCCTGGACATTGCGCTTTGCCTTCCGCACGTTGCCAGGTGTTGTGATTACCACGGTGCCTTATCAGCTCGAGAGCTCGGAGGACGAGGACTGAGGACGCGATGAAACGAGATAGTCGTTCTGAAGCCAACGAAGCCCAGCGCTTCATCGTTGTGGGATGCGGTCGGGTAGGCGCCGAACTGGCTTACCGTTTGTATAAAAGAGGGCAGCATGTGACGGTCATCGACCGTGTGAGCGCGGCTTTTGCCGACCTGCCGCCCGATTTTCGCGGCCGCACCCTGGAAGGAGATGTGCTCAGCCAAGATCTGATGCATCGCAGCGGCATTGACCACGCCTTTGGCCTGGCGGCTGTAACCGGTTCCGACGCCGTCAACGCAGTCGTTGGCCACGTGGCGCACGTGGTCTACCACGTGCCCCACATTGTTGTGCGCAACTACGACCCGCGTTGGCGTCCCTTGGTCGAAGCTTTTGGCTTGCAAGCTGTCAGCTCGAGCAGCTGGGGCGCGCAGCGCATGGAAGAGATGTTGTCGCTGGGTGTCATTCGCACCGTGTTCGCTGCGGGCAACGGCGAGATCGAAGTGTACGAGATCACCATGCCCGAGAGCTGGGTCGGTCGTCAGGTGCAAGAGTTGCTAAGCGGCAACGGCTGCGGGCTGGTCTCTCTGACGCGCGCCGGCCGCGCCAGCCTGCCCCCCATGGACGCCGTGTTCGAAAGCGGCGACATCCTGCACCTCAGCGCGAGCCGCGAGGGCATCGAAGCTTTGCGCAAGCGCCTTCTTTGAAACACACGAGGAACCCCCCATGTTTGTCATTGTGGCCGGAGGTGGCCGTACAGGAACACAGCTCGCCGTGTCGCTGTTAGATCAGGGGCATCAGGTCCGTCTGATCGAAAGCCGCCCTGATGTGCTGGCGCGCGTGCATCGCGAGCTGCCAACCGAGTCCATCTATGAGGGCAGCCCATCGGAGCCGCGCGTGCTGGAACAGGTGGGCATTCGCCAGGCCGATGTGATTGCTGCGACAACCGACGACGACGCCAGCAACCTGGCCATCTGCTTCATGGCGCGCCAGCTTTATGGTGTGGAGCGCACGATTGCCCGCATCAACAACCCGCGCGCCGCCTGGCTGTTCGATGACAAGTTTCACGTCGATGTCGCCATCAATCAGGCCGACCTGATGGCCAGCCTGATTGTGGAGCAGATGTCGTTGGGCGACATGATGACCCTGCTCAAGCTGCGCCGCGGCCAGTATTCGCTGGTTGAGGAGAAGATCCCTTCCACAGCCGCAGTGGTCGGCAAGGCGATCAAAGACGTACGCTTCCCCGAGAAGTGCGTCATCGCAGCCATCATTCGCCACGGCGAAATTGTGGTGCCGCGCGGGGTCACGACCTTCGAGGTGGGGGACGAGGTGTTGGCCGTGACCGATCACAAGGGCGCTGCGCAGCTGGCGGAGCTGTTTGCGCCGACGGGCAACGGCCTGTAGCGCAGGCATGCACGGTCCTCGGAACGCCAGGTCACGACCTGGGGCCTGCCGTCCGGCTGGTGCCTGTAAGAGTTACGCGGTCGGCCCTGCTCGACCAACCAACTGCGTAGCTCCTATCCTGTAGTGTAACTACTCAGCCATAGGTGCCGGGCATTTGGATTCTAACCTGAAAATCGCTCGGGCCGGTCTCCGACCGTGCCCGCCGCGCTTTCAT
>DAOUBX010000293.1:0-9811 GCA_034432445.1 Anaerolineales bacterium | reverse complement strand
AACCAGCGGCTGAGGCCGCTTCGTACTTTCAGCCAGATGGTTTCAACCTCTGATCCCGGCGATGCCGGGCTTTTCAAACAGTCTCTAAGCGGTCAACTAGGTCCCGCTTGGGCTCTACTTGCCGGTGCCGCTCAGATCCAAAACATCAAACGAGTCGCCGAGGGGCGAGCCTGCCTGAGCCTCGAGCTGAGCTTGATAAACGATTTGAGGTCTGCTGTAGGGTTTTCGCCCTAGCACGACTTTGGCCATGACGCTGTGCTCCTTTCCGATGGTGAAAAAGTTAGGATGAGGGAAAATGGGGGTTGGCTTGCCCAGCTTTCCGAGACGAGGCTGGCGTTCGACTGTCGATGGTCCGTGTCGTCCAGGCGCAACACGTTGAACCGTGCAACGTCTGTCTGGTTGTAACCCCAACGTCGTTGGTAGGGCGGCCCAGCGAGACGAGTTTCAGACTGGCATCAATCGGTTGCGATGGCCTATTGGACCAAAGATCGCGAGGAACGCACTTACGGCTTTACGCAACTATTCAGCCCTAGGTACCGGGCACTTAAGGCTGCGCTGGCCAGGGCGTCTGCAGAGCCGGCTCAAGCTGGGAACCGGTCGTAAGTGCCCGCCACCTGAATAGTTGCGACTTTACTTATATCCGAAATCGGGGCGTTTGTCAAGTGCAATCGCCAGAGTTTGATGCTAGTATACGATAGCTTAATGGTAACTACTCAGCCATAGGTGCCGGGCACTTGGATTTTGGTTGGCAAACGTGTCTGCGAAGCCAACCTAGGTCGCAAATCGCCTGCAAATGCCCGGCACCTGAGCAGTTACGCTTAATGTTGCTTTGTGGGGGAGGCGGCCGTTACCCTGGCAATGCCGGCAGGGGGGCCTTCGGTCGCTGGCTGAAGTCAGGCCATGTCGGCGGGTTAGCCTCGAGCAGCCGCGTGGCTTCGACAATGCCGCGCTCGAGCTGCGGATCACGGCCGGCCACGTAGTCGTGGGGGGCGACCTCTACCTCGATGTCGGGATCAGTGCCGTAGTTCTCCACGCCCCAGCCCACGTCCTCAAACCACGTCGAGAACTCAGGTTGTGTCGTTACACCGCCGTCGATGAGGGCCTCGCGCGGCCAGATGCCGATCACGCCTCCCCAGGTGCGTTTGCCGATCACGGGGCCCAGCTTCATCAGCTTGAACGCATGACAGAAGATATCGCCGTCAGAGCCGGCCTGTTCATTGGTCAACACCACGATTGGGCCCGGCACGCTGTAACTGGGGTAGGGCTCAGGCGCCCCCCAGCGCGGCACATCGAAGCCGATGCGTCGGCGCGCCAGCTTTTCGAGCAGCAGCTGAGACACGTGGCCGCCGCGGTTGAAGCGCACGTCGACAATCAACCCCTCGCGGATGACTTCGGCGAGGAAGCCGCGGTGGAACTCGGCATAGCCGCGCGGCCCCATGTCGGGGATGTGCAGATAGCCGATGCGGCCGTGTGTAGCGGAGTGGACCCGCTGCCGGTTGCCTTCTACCCAATCCCGGTAGCGCGCCGCCCACTCGCTGCGCAGGGTTTTGACCGTCACCGTGCGCGGCTCGCCGCCATTGCTGCCGGCCACCGTGATGAGCACCTCTTGCTTGGCCTGGTGCACCAGCGCTTGATGCGGCGTAAGGCTGCGCGACAGACGCTGGCCACCGATCGCCAGCACGATGTCTCCTGCGCGGACGTTAATGCCGAGCGCCGCCAGAGGCGAGGTAGCCTTCTCGTTCCAAGGATCGCCCCGGACAATGCGGGTCACGCGATAGCCACCCGTTGCGGCGTCAAAAGCGAAATCGGCGCCCAAGAAGCCTTGGGGATAATCCGGCTCGGGCCGATAGTCGCCGCCGAACTCGTACGCGTGCGACGTGCCGAGCTCGCCCTGCATCTCCCACATCAGGTCGGAGAACTCCGAGCGGCACGCCACGCGGCGCACCAGTGGCCAGTACCGGTGATAGACCGCCTGCCAGTCCACGCCCGACATGTCCTCGGTCCAGAACTGATCGCGCTGCAAGCGCCAGGCGTGGCGATACATTTGCGCCCACTCGGCGCCGGGAAGCACCGAGACGCGTATCCGGTCGAGGGCTAGCCAGCCGCTCTTCCGGCTGGGATGTGCGCTGTTCTTGTCCTCCGGTTTTTCGCCGGCCTTGAGCACGCGCAGGTCGTTGCCGGCGCGGTAGATCAGGGTCTTGGCATCCAGCGAGAGCTCGAAGCTCGTAACACCGTCGATCAGCGTCTCATGCTTTTGCTCGCCGAAGTCATAAACCTCGAGAGCGGCTTTAGCTGCCGGCGGCCCGCCCGGGAGCCACCGGTCGTCAAGGCTGCCCTCCGGGGGCCAAACAGTGAACAGCGCTTTGCCCGGAATGCCGCGGATCTGGCCGTAAATGCCTTCGCCGACCGGAAAAGCTACGATACGATCAGCGATTCCCTCTAGGTCGATTGTCAAGCGCTCCCCATCCTCAGCGTCGGTGACGTCCGCACTTTGTGTGCCGGCTGCTTCTTCCTCAACCGCAGCACTCGACGCTTCTTGGTCGGTGTTTTCGGTTGCGAGTCTGCCGCCTGCCGGCGCGCGCCTGTCCTTTTCCTTGGGCTTTTCCTCGGGCGGCTTGGGCGTGGGCACAAAAGGCGATGGCAAGTCTTGCCGCAGAGTCACCAGATAGGGGCGCATGCCGTTGGGAAAGCTGAGCTCGAAGTGCAGGTTGTCGTAGACCGGGTCGAACTCGCGCGCCGAGAGAAAATACAGGTACTTGCCTTCGGGGTCAAAGGCCGGTTCCTCGTCGCGCAACACCGGCCGCGTGACCTCTACCGTCTCGCCCGTGTCCAAGTTGGCCAGCTTGATGATCGATGTCTGGCTGCTGTTGGCAAAGCCGTAAGCGATCCAGCGACCATCAGGCGCCCAAGCCAGCCCGCGGATACGGTGGTACGGGCTGCGGTCGAGCACCTGGGCGCGGCTTTGCTGCAGATCCACGACGATCAGCTCATTGCGATGATTAGCCAGGGCGATCTGGTCGGTTTTGGGCGAGGCGACGAGCAGCACCGGCCGGCCGATGTCCAGCCCGTTCAACAGCTGCGGCGGCTGGCTGCCATCGGCTTGGTGCACTTCTACCGTTTCCTCGCCGGGGCCGTCGCTGATCACCGCCAAGCGCTTGCCATCGTGCAGCCAAGCCACATTGTGCCGGCGCACGGCGATGGGGCCATCCTCCAGCTCAGTCGTTGGGGCACCGTGCTGCAAGACAGCGCCTTCCCAGTTGGCCATGGTGAAGAGCTGGCCGCGGGTTGTCACAGCGACCGCGTAGCCCTGTGGATGCAGGCTGTAGTGCTGCAAGTAGCGCGCCGCATCGACGAACTTGCGGTTGCGCTGCACGCGCGGGCTGCGCCACTCGATGGCGATAGCCCGGCTGCTAGCGGTGGCCGGGTCGAAAACATAGAGGTCGCCGCCGGCTTGATAGACGATGCGCTTGCCGTCGCTGGCAGCATGCCGCACGTAGTAGTCGCTGTGCTGGGTGTGCCGGCGCAGGTCGTCGCCGGTGGGCAAGCAAGAGTACAGGTTGCCCACCCCCTCATGGTCGGCGATGAAGTAGATGCGCTCGCCTACCCACAGCGGCAAGGTCAGGTTGCCGGCGAGCTGGATAAGCCGTTGCCACTGGCCGTTGCCGTCGCGATCGATCCACAAATCACCGGCCGTGCCCCCGCGGTAGCGCTTCCAGCGCGCCAAGTCTACCGTGTTGCGACCCCGCCACCTTGTGAACCATGTCCCGCAACGTAAATGTGGTAGCGCTTCCAGCGCGCCAAGTCTACCGTGTTGCGACCGATCACCAGTCCGCCGTCGGGGCTAAAGGAGATGCTTACGGCGGGCCCGGTCGGCAGCAGCTCCGGCTCGCCGCCTGTGACAGAGATGCTGTACAGAAACATCTGGCGGTCAATCGGCTGGCCCGTGTCGCTGGCAAAGACGATCGCCGCCGGCCGGCCGGGCCTTTCCGGCGTCCACCCCACTACCCGCGTCGTGACGCCCAGATAAGTTAACCGTTGCGCCGGACCTCCCTCTGCCGGCATCACGTAGACCTCGGATGTGCCTTCCTCGCGGCCGGTGAACGCCACCCATTGGCCATCGGGCGAGAGCGCGGGCTTGCCGATCATGCCCAGGTTCGACGTCAAACGGCGCGCCAGGCCGCCGCCGGCCGGGACCGTCCAGAGGTCGTCCTCGCAGACGAACACCACCGTGTCCCTGTGGATGGTCGGCAAGCTGTAGTAACCTGCCGGTGATAAGCCCTGTGATTGCATTAGCCCGCAGGCCTCCTATTCCTTGACAACTTTGCCGTCTTTCATCACCAGCACGATGTTGGCGGGATCCGCCAGCGCACGGATGCCGTCGGGCGTGAGCGGATCGACCGCGCTGATCACCACGTCGGCCAACTTCCCCGCCTCCAGCGTCCCGATCTGATCTTGCCAGCCCAAGCAAGCGGCGGCCGTCCGTGTTGTCGCCACGATAGCCTCCATAGGCGACATGCCGATATCCACCATCAGGCCCAGCTCACGTAGGTTCGTGCCGTGCGGCATCACGCCGGCGTCCGTGCCCATGGCGATCTTCACGCCGGCGCGGTAGGCGCGGCGGATGCTGTCGCGGTGCGCCTCGACGACCTCGCGTGCTTTGCGCACGCCGTACGCGGGCATGCCGCCGGCCTCGCCGATTTCCAGCACAGCCAGCGGTGCCAGCAGGGTGGGTACCAAAAAGGTCCCACGGGCAAGCATCAGCTCGATGGCCTCGTCGTCCAGGTAGATGCCATGCTCGATAGAGTGAATGCCGGCGCGCACGGCGTTCTTGATGCCTTCAGCGCCTTGTGCGTGGGCCATCACCCTGACCCCACGACGGTAGGCCGCCTCGCGCACGATCACATCAAGCTCTTCGGGCGAAAACTGGGTGAAGTCCGGGTGGTCGGTAGGGCTGAGCACGCCGCCCGTGGCGCAGATCTTGATGACTTCGGCGCCGGCGCGCAGCACCTCGCGCACCTTCTGCCGCACACCATCGACGCCATCGCAGCGGTTGTCCGGATTGCCGGGGTAGGCCGGGAAGAGCTGGAACGCGTTGCCGGAGAGCATCCAGCCGTCGCCGTGGCCGCCTGTGATGGTCAAGGCCGTGATGCTGATCTGCATGCGCGGGCCGAGAACGATGCCCCGCTCCACCGCCTGCTTGACTCCTGCGTCGGCCCCGCCCGCATCGCGCACGCTGGTTACCCCGGCTTCCACAGTGCGTCGCATGTGTTGAATGGCGTAGTAGAAGCGCAATGAGAAAGGCGTCGCCATATCGCGCGCAATGTTAATCCCCTCGAACATCAGATGCACGTGAGTGTCAATCAAGCCGGGCAAGATCGCCCCCCCGCGCGCGTCGATTGTGGTTATCTCTGCGTCAGGGAGCGGGATGCGGCTGGCCGGGCCGACTGCGCGAATACGCGTGTCCTCGATCAACACCGCTGCGTCGGGCAGCGGTAAACCGCCTTGGCCATCGATGAGCGTACCATTGCGGATAAGGGTGAAAGTCATGGGGTCCGAACCTAGGATCTAAAGCTAGATGATCTTCAACTCCGGCGCAGACTGGAAGCTGACGACGCTGACGCGGGCCGCAACGGCCATGGCCAGGGCGTGGAAGGCCTTGGCTTGCGGGTTTTCGGGCGCCACGGCCACGATCGGCCGTCCTGCGTCGCCACCCTCGCGGATGGCCTTGTCCAGATAGACCCGGCCCAAAAAGGGCACGTGCAGGCGTTGCGCAGCGCGCTCACCGCCGCCTTCGCCGAAAATCTCGCCGGCCATGTTTTCGATAATGCCCAGCAGCGGCACTTGCAGCTTCTGGAAGGCGACCAGACCCTTTTCGGCGTCTTCCAGGGCAACCGCTTGCGGCGTTGAGACAATGATCCCACCGGTGACCGGCACCGATTGGGCCAACGTTAGCGTGGCATCGCCCGTGCCGGGGGGCATGTCGACGATCAAATAATCCAGCTCACCCCAGGCCACGTCTGTGAAGAGCTGGCGAATGGCGCCGTGCAGCATGGGCCCACGCCAGATCACCGCCTGGCCCTTGGGGATGAGGAAACCCATACTCATCACCTCGACGCCGTAGGATAGCGGCGGCACCAGCTTGCCATCCTGCGGTGCCGGCAGATCATCGGCGGTCAAGCCCAGCATCGTTGGGATGTTGGGGCCGTAGATGTCGGCGTCCAGGATGCCGGTCTTGGCGCCTTGCTGCGCTAGAGCGACGGCTAGGTTGACGGCTACCGTGCTCTTGCCGACGCCGCCTTTGCCGCTGGCGACGGCCACGATGTTCTTGATCGGGATGTTCAAGCGGCCGGTGATGCGGTTGTCGCGGCGCACGTTGGCGTCGAAGTTGATCTTGACCTGCTCGACGCCGGGGAGGGCCAACACTGCTGCCTCGGCCTCGCGCTCCATCTGGCCGCGCAGGGGACAGGCCGGCGTGGTCAGCACGATGGTGAACGCTACCTGATCGCCGTCGATGCGGATGTCTTTGATCATGTCCAGGCTGACCAGGTCGCGGTGCAGTTCGGGTTCCTGGACCTTGCTCAAAGCAGCCAAAACGTCCTTCTCTGTGATTGTGTGGGTCTTTTTGTTGAACATGGTGTGTCCTCGTCGAAAAAACGCGACACGTAACTCGCAACCGTTCAGGTGCTGAGCACTGGCAGACTCCGGTATCACCACCTACGGCAGAGTAGTTACGGGTTACGAGTTACGGATTACGTGCTACTCGTCACGTCCTCAATCACCAGTTGGGCCACCTTGCGCCCGATCTCCACAGCGAAGTTGGTGCCGCGGTCCCACGGATAAACCTGGCTCATACTGGCGAAGTAGAGGCCGGGGACCGGGGTGCGCAAGGGCGGAATGTTCCGCGAATGGTTCAACGGCGGCACAGGTTGGGCATAGGCCGTCTTGAACAGCCAGCTATCCTTGACCCAGCTGCGATCAAAATCCGGGTTGAAACGCTTGAGCGCCGGCAAGAAGCGTTCCAGCAGCTCCTCTTTGCTCAGGTGAAAGTACTCGTGGTCCGGCTTGAGGTAGTCGCCGCAATAGACGATGTGGTCGCCGCCGTAGTGCTCGGGCGCCATGTAGTTGGTGTGTTCGACCAGAGCCAGGAACGGGAAGCCGGCTTCCTTGGGCAGGTTGTGCCAGTAGTATTGCGTCAGTCGCTGCTTGAGGCTCAGGATCAACACCACGGCGCCCATCGACTTGAGGTTAGCGAGACTGGCTGCATAGCTTGTCGGCAGATCAGGAGCCAGCTTGGCCATCAACGCAGGCGAGCTGGTTGAGATCACAAAGTCGCAAGCTGCCGGGCCGGCAGCGGTCTCGAGTGTGAAGCGACCAGGGGTTGCAGTTGGAGCATCACCCTGCGAGGACGCTGGCGTCAGCTTGATGGCTGTAACCGGCGTGTCCAGGCGAATGTCCACCCCCAGGCTGCGCAGGCGATCGGCGAACTTGTCCAGGAAGGCTTGAAAGCCGCCGACAAAGGTGCCCAGGCGGGTGGTACGGGCATGCAGCCGCGCCCATAGCCAGGCCATATTCACCACCTGCAGGTTTTCCTCGCCGAACTTGCCCACCAGCAACGGTCGCCACAGGGTGTTGTAGACGCGTTCGCCGGCCCATTTGCGCATCCAGGCGTCCGCAGTCACCCGCTCCAACGGCTGCCACCGCGGGGTCAGACGCAAGTACACGCCCACCAGGCCAAAGCGCACCAGATCGGGCAGGGAAAAGTGCTTCAGGGTGAACTTGATGGCCTCGCCATACGAGTCCAACGGATAGAACTGGCCGTCATAGTACACCACCGTGTACGGCCGCGGAAACAACACCTGGTCGCTCCAACCCAGCTCCTCGATCAAGCCAAGCATATGCTTGTCGGAGGCAAACCAATGGTGGTAGAACTTCTCCAGTGTCCAGTCCCAGTGGGGCGCTTTGAAGCCTGCGGCCAGCCCACCCACCTGGCTGCTGCCCTCGAAGATGGTTACCTGAAAGCCCTGCCGCGCCAGGTCGTAGGCGGCGCTCATGCCCGCGACCCCGGCACCGATGATAGCAATTCGTCCTTGCGCGCTCATTCATCCTCTTCGAGGTCTTCGTCAGTCTCGAAGTCCTCGTCTTCTTCGCTTTCTAAGGCCGGCTCTGGCTCGATGATCGGTTTGACCTCCGGCTCCTCCTCCTGCATGGCCAACGTCGGCAAGCCGCGACCTTCTAAGTAGGCATGCATCTCGGACTGGGCGCGCTGGAAAAGGCGCAGCAAATCGGCGTCGCTGCCCTTGTACTGGGCGATGGTCTGACGGGCGCACGCAGCGCAACCGCGCATGAACTTGTAACTGCCAGCGTAACAGTTCAGGCAGCCGTCGAGCTCGATCATCATCAGGCAGAACGCCAACGCATCCGGGTGGGTTTCGGGAAGCCGACTGATGCGGCTCACCAGCGCTGCCCACTCTGGCCCACGCAGGTCTTTCAGGCTGCCGATCAGCTTGGGCGGAAAAAGGATCTCCGCTTTGGGGTACATGCTTATCACCATTCACCTCGCCGTGAAAACATCAGGTCTCGCCGCCAGGCAGGCGCCTGTTCGACGGCGAGACCTGTGCATCTCGCAAGACTATTACCGCGCCAATCCGATGGATTGTCAGCCAGCCAGCTTCCAGTGGGCGTATTTCCGGTGGATGAGGCATCCGATGCTAGCGTGGCTGCGGGCTGCCCTCTGACCTTTGGGAGAGGCGGCGATGGTCGTCGATCGCAGTCTACAGCGCAATGCTTTCTTCGACGTCCACGACCAGGCAGCGTGCGCCGGTACCGGTGTTTACGGCCTCGGCAAACGCTGCGGCATCCTGCGCAATGGGTGGCCAGGTGTTGTAGTGAATCGGCACGACCACCTTCGGCTCGACCAGCTTGATGCAGCGCAGCGCATCGTCGGGCCCCATCGTGTAATTGTCGCCGATGGGCAGGATCAGCGCGTCGATACCTTCTTCACCGTAGAGCTTCATGTCGTAGGTCAGCGCAGTGTCGCCGGTGTAGTAGATGCGCTTGCCGCCGAAGTCGACGATGACGCCGGTCGCCACACCGCCGTAGCTGCCGTCGGGCAACATGGAGCCGTGGTGAGCGATGGTGAGCTTGACGCGGCCGAAGGGGAACTTGAACGAGCCGCCCGGCTGCATCCCATGGACTTTCTCCACACCTTGGTTGCCGATCCAGCTGGCAACCTCGAAGGTGCCGATCACCGTGGCGCCTGTGCGCTGCGCAATGGCCACTGCGTCGGGCAGATGGTCGAAATGGCCATGGGAGATCAGGATGTAGTCGGCAGCCAGGTCGTCTGGCGTCACTTTGGCCGCCGGGTTGCCGGTAATGAAAGGATCGAACAAAAGTGTTGTGCCATCGCTCTCCAGCGAGAAGCATGCGTGGCCGTGGAAAGTGAACATGACTGCCATGGGTTTGTCCTCCTGCTTGCTACTGAAAAGACGATTACCGAGGCGTCGAGCCTGATTGCAAGTTTCGTCGAGCGATTGCAAGGAAACAAAGTGAGGAGTCGGGCTTGAGCGCAAGAACGTGTTGCCTGACTCCTCACCGAGGCATCATGTCAATGCCTCAAGCAGAAACAACCGGCGGCTATCAATGGCCGGTGAGGTCCTTCGCATCGGGGCCCTTGCGCGCCTTGTAACGGGCGTAGGCCTGGGCGCGGCGTTGGGCGATCTCGTCAACAGTGTAGCCGCCCGAGGTCTTGGTCGGATTGGGCAGCTTGGCAAAGACGCTCGCGCCGGTTGCCGGGGCAGCGGCTTTGGGTGCT
>DAOUBX010000292.1:0-23821 GCA_034432445.1 Anaerolineales bacterium | reverse complement strand
TTGCGACCGGTTTCCAGCTTGAGCCGGCTCTGCAGACGCCCTGGCCAGCGCAGCCTTAAGTGCCCGGCACCTAGGGCTGAATAGTTGCCTCGCAACGAGCTTGGCGTAGGCAAGTGGCCATGCTTTTCCGCTGTCGAATCACGCAGGAGGTGCGCTATGCCAAAACTGTTGTTTGCCCGATCACTACAGGACCAAGAGCGCCAGACACTGGAACGCATGGTGGCTGGCGATGATGTCAATCTCCGCCAACGCGCTCTGATCATTCTGTTGTCAGCAGAGGAGCGCTATCGCGTGCCGGAAATCGCCCCTATGGTGGGTCTGCACATGGACAAAGTGCGCAAATGGATCACGCGATTCAACGAGCACGGGATGAAAGGCCTCCAACCTCCTCATCGCAAGCCCGGGCCGCGTGAGAAATTCGACCACACGGCACGCGAGCAGATCCTTCAGATTGCCTCGACATCCCCGCGTCAGCTCGGACAACTGCGTAGCAAGTGGACGCTCGACTCGCTGCGTGATTATGTCATGAGCCATCACATCGTCGATGACATCAGCCGCGAGAGTCTGCGTCAGATACTGCTAAGCGCCGGCCTGGACTGGCAAGCGGAGGACACCCGCTCCGCGCGTTCTAGCCGCTGGCTGAGCCAATGGCAGGGCCAAGCATACAACTAGCACACACCGACGTTAGTTCCCAGGATCCGGAGTCCAGGCCTGAGCCGAGTTTGCCGCCTCAGCTCGGCTGAAGCCTGGATTGCGCAGCCTGAAGATTCTAACAGATCGGCATCGATCGTCTTCGCTCCGGCCCACTAATGCCAGCGCCCGTGACATGCGTTACCGCAGCCACGGGCGCTGGCATTGCTATCTGGCAGCGTTGCCGCGTCCTGGTTATCCTCGGCACGGGGCAACTCCTGTCCCCACCTGATGTACAAGATGACCTAGAGATACCAGCTCCATTTCGACCCGCGCATCTCACGCACGATGTCGGTCGTGGAAAGTACGCCGACCGGCATCAGCTTACCGTCCTGTGTCTCAGTCACAACCAGGCGGTGAATGCGTTTTTCGATCATCACGTTGACGGCATCCAGAATGGGCGAATCCGGTGCAACGCTGATCACTTTCTTCGTCATGATCTGCTCGGCGGTGAACTTCGTCAGGTCTTCGCTGTGCAGAGGGATGATGTCCATGTGGGAGATGATGCCGACCACCTCGCCGTCAGGGCCTGTTACTACGAGCGCATGAATGTCGGTGTCGCTGAGGATGCGTACGACCTCCGACAGCGGTGTATCTGACTTACAACCAATAACGCCGTGATGCATGATGTGCTTGACAAGCTTTTGAGCCATTTTTGCCTCCAGTGACAGGACTAGCTGGCCGATGCTGGCCGGCAACGCCGGCGCATTGTGTTTTGACCTGGGTTGAGAAGAGCCGATTGAGCTGAGCGCAAGCTCTTGAGCCCGCCGCCGTTGCCGCAGGCGATTTCTAGCAATCTGGGCTGTTAACCGCAACTTAGCACATGCTCCGTGCGTCAAATTATAAGAGGCAACCGTTCGCATTGTCAAGTTGCCCACGCGAGCAGGGACGGATGGCATGAGGCAAGGCGCCGTAGTAGCTTGTTTGGCCGCGAGCCCTCGTGGATGGCGTCGTATGGTGAGGAATAGCCGCAACGGCAAGAACGTTGTGGCGCTGCCTGAGCAGCGTTGCATGCTCTTGCAGCATGAGGAGTAGACTGTGATCAAACTACAAACGGTCAAGATGGGCCGGACAGGGGCCGCTGTCATCCTGGCAACGGTCCTTTTGGCTTTGGCAGTAGGCGTCGGCGCCCACGCGCAAAGCCCGGACGACACCCGGCCAACCGGCCTATTTGTTCTGGCAGCGGATGCCAACAGCATGTTGTTAGAGCTGCGCGTTCCGCCTCTGCAACTGGGCACACAAGTGGTTGATCAACAGAGTTTTACGACCGTTGCTCTGGATGGTACCTACCGGTGGACCGAGATACCTGGCCGGCCCAAGTTGCCGGTCTATCGCACCCTGGTCGGCATTCCGCAACGCTCGACGGTTCAGGTGGAGGTCGTCGAGGTAAATGAGAGGTTGCTGAACGGCCAGTTCACCATCTACCCTGCGCCAGAGATCGTGCTCAGTCAGTCGGCGACGCCAGGCGAGCGGCTGCCAGATCCTGTCAACCCAACTCCTGCCAGCACGGAAGAGCGCTTCACCTTCGACGCCGCCTTCTACGCCCAGGATCTGCGGTATCCCGCCCCGTTGGTGGAGGTGACAGACAAGGGCGTCATGCGTGATCAGGTCGTGGCGCGCTTGCAATTCTACCCGGTGCGCGCTAACCCAGGCCGCGGCGAGCTGTGGTATGCCAGCCGCATCGTGGTGCGCGTGTCCTTTGATGGCAGCAGCAAAGAGCTGCTCGCCAAGGACACGGGCGTCAACCCTGGTGGCGCCGACCCCCTGGCCGAGCGCGACAACTCCTTCGACGAGGCCCTGGCAGGCACCTTGCTGAACTATCAGCAGGCCCGAAGTTGGCGCGTGCCGCGCCAGAGCGCCGACCTGCAGCTGAGCAAGGCCACCGGCGACCTGCCTAGCGCTGCCGATGACGACGACAACCGCTATCGCCTGGAAGTGATCGACGAAGGGCTCTATGAGCTCAGCTACGCCAGCCTAGCTGCCGCAGGCGTGCCTGTCGCCAACATCGACCCAACCAACCTGCGCGTGTTGAGCGGGACAACCGACGTGGCGGTCGATGTCGTTGGTGGCAACGATGGCCGTTTCGATCCCGGCGACGCTGTCCGCTTCTACGCCCAGGCCATCGACAGCCCATACACCTGGCGCAACGCCTATTGGCTGACTTATGACGCTGCGCCCGGCTTGGCTGCTGCGAGCCGCAACGTCAACCCTGCAGCAGGCGGCGCGACCCCCGAGGCTTTTGTCGCCAGCCGTCGCTTCGAGCAAAGCGCCTATTACCAAAGCGAGCTGCCGCGACAAGGCTTTGCGGCCGACCGCTGGTACTGGACCTACACCTTCTATCGCAGCCGAGGCGCTATCATCTCGCGCACGGTGACGTTTACGCTAGATATCCCTGCAGCGACCCCGCACGACGCGGCGGTGCAAGTGCGCCTGCGCGGCGGCACCAACCGCTTCCTTGTTGACCCCGACCACTATGCGCGCATCTTCATCAACGATGCACCGGTGGGGGAAGCCTACTGGGACGGTTACGAGGAGTTCGACGGCAAATTCCAGTTTGACAGCAGGCTGCTGCGGCCCGGCGCCAACCGTTTCACGCTCAACTCGCCCGGCGGCTTGCCCGACGTAACCGAAGACGCGGCTTTCCTCAACTGGTTCGAGGTTACCTATCAGCAGGCTTACCGGGCCGTTGGCAACGAACTGGTGTTCAGCGCCAGCGGACCGGGACGACGCCTGCTGCAGGTAGACGGTTTCACATCGTCAAACCTGCTGCTTTACGACATCACGAACCCTGCCCAGATCGTGCGGCTGACCGGCTTTACTGTGAGCAACAGCGGAGACGGCTACAGGCTCAGCTTCAGCGACTCGTTGGCGAACGAGACGCGACGTTACTTGGCACTGGCCGCAACGCAAACTAAAACGCCTGTTGCCGTGGCGTTGGATGCGCCTAGCAGTTTGCGCACACCGGCAGCCGGCGCCGACTACTTGATCATCACGCACGCTGACTTTCTACCGGCCGCGCAAGCCCTGGCTGCCCATCGCGCCAACAAAGGGTTCCGACCGGCTGTGATCGACGTGCAAAATATCTACGACGAGTTCAACCGCGGTGTGCTGTCACCGGTAGCCATTCGCGACTTTCTGGCCTACGCCTACGGCAATTGGCCCGACCCGGCGCCGGCTTACGTCTTGCTGCTGGGCGACGGCACCTACGACTTCAAAGACTACCTGGGCTACGGCAGTCAGACCTTCATACCACCCTATCTTGACGCTGTCGACCCCTTCATCGGTGAAACGGCGTCAGATAACCGTTATGTCACCATCGTGGGCAATGACCCCCTGCCCGACATGCACATCGGCCGTCTGCCGGCCAACACGGCCGGTGAGGCCTGGACCATGGTGAACAAGATCATCGCCTATGAGACCAACCCGGCACCCGGCGACTGGCGTTTCAAAACGCTGTTCGTAGCCGACAATCCCGACACGGCGGGCAATTTCCCCTTCCTGTCCAACGAGGTGGCCGACGAACTGGTGCCCACGCCGCCCTATCAGGTCAACAAGATCTACTACGGCATCAACTCTACGGACATCCTGGCCACGCGCCAGGCGATACGCACTGCCATCAACGACGGCGCGCTGTTGGTGAACTACGTAGGACACTCGTCGATCACCTGGTGGGCTGCCGAAATCCTGCTCGGCATCAACGACGTGCCGAGCCTGACCAACGGCGACCGTCTGCCGGTTATGCTGCCGATGACCTGCTACGACGGTTACTTCCACTCGCCGCTGATCAGCAGCCTGGGCGAGACGATCGTGCGCGCCAACGGCCGTGGGGCGGTGGCCAGCTGGTCGGCCACGGGACAAGGCGTGGCCACGGGCCATGACCAGATGCACCGCGGCTTTTTCGAGGCGATCTTCCGCAGCGGTGTGCGCCAGCTTGGCCCGGCCACGCTGGCCGGCAAGATGCAGCTCTACAAGAACGACCTGCGCTTTCGCGACCTGATCGACACCTACGGGCTGTTGGGAGACCCAGGGCTGGAGCTGCTGTTGCCTGATGCCGATCTTTCGTTGACCATGACAGCCGAGCCAAGGGGCCCGGTTCAACAGGGCGATCTGATCACCTACACGATGACGTATGCCAACAACAGCCTGGGGCCGGTGCCCAACGCCGTGTTAACCACCGCTATTCCTTCCGCCCTGGTGGACGTAGTCATCGACACGTCCGACCCTGCCATCTCCTTGCGGCCGGGCACAAGCTATGTGTGGGACCTCGGTCCGTTGTCGGTGGGCAGCAGTGGCCGCATCACGATCGCGGGCCGGGTGCCCGATGCCCTTACTGCGCTGGACGCGCCCTACCAGGCCGGCAGCCGGGTGCTCAGCGTCTGGCGCGAGGCCAACCTGGCCAACAACAAGGGCGGCCCGCTGCTGGTGCCTGTCCTGCCCTCGGACCTGCAGGTGACGCTGGAGGGGCCAACCGAGGGCCTGGCGCCGGGATCGACGGTGGCGCTCAAGATCGCCTATCGCAACAACGGCCCCGCCAGGGCAACGACGCCGAGGTTGACGTTCCCTGTGCCGACCTGGCTGACCGATGTCAGTTTTGCCCACACAGGGCCGCCGCCCACCCCTGTGCCCGGCGCCACGCTGGCCTGGACGCTGCCGAATTTGGCGCCTGGCGCCGAAGGCACGATCAAAATCCGTGGTACGTTGGCCGGCAGCCTGCCTGCCGAGGCTCTGCCCTTGCAGGTGCAGGCGACTATCGCCACCCCGTGGCTGGACGATCACCCGGCGAACAACAGCGACCTCAGGTCATTGGCTGTCTTTGTCGGAGATGCTTACGAGCCGGACAACAGCCGCGAGCAGGCTACCCCCGTCGGTGCGCCTGGGGCCTCGCCCGGCCACAACGAGAGCGCGCCCGGCGATGTCGACTGGTTCCGCTTTGAGGCACGCGCAGGCGTGCGTTACCTGATCCGTGTGGTCGACTTGTCAGCGGGCGGGGACACGGTGTTGAGCCTATTCGACAACAGCGGCCAGCGGCTGGCCGAGAACGACGACTTTTTCCCGGGCAGCGGTTGGTCGGGCTTGCTTTGGCGAGCGCCGACTTCCGGCAGCTACTTCGTAGCCGTGCAAGGAACGCCACAAAGCCGGCCGGCCTTCACCTACGGCTTGCGCATCGAGACCGCTGCTTTCCAGCATTTCTTGCCTCTCATCCCGGTACGCTGACCAAAAAGCGCACCCGGCGCCTGAGCACAGGCGCCGGGTGCTTTTTTGTCCGGTCCAGTGACACTCTACATGTCGCGCTCGGTGGGGCCGCCGCGCATCCACCAATCGGTCACGCCGCCGGCCAGGCTGCTCGCCTTGAAGCCGTTGTGGATCAGATAGCCGGCCACGGCAAACGACCGATTGCCGTGGGCGCAGACCACCACCCACTCTTGGTCGGGATCGAGCTCCGCCAGACGACGGGGGATGTCGTTCATGGGAATGTGCAGACTGCCGGGGATACGCACCTGGCGCCACTCAAACGGCTCGCGGCAGTCGAGTAAAGCCGGCATACGGCCGGCGCCGTTCTGCAGCTTGGCGATTAAGTCCAGAGCCTGGATCTCCGGCACGCGGATCTCGGGCGGGTCAGCGCGACGCTGCTCAGGCTGCGCAGGCTCAGGCTGCACAGGCGGCACTTTGGGCGTACGACGCAAGATATCGAACAAACTCATCGACAAACAACTCCTTCTCCGGCTTCACGGCTTTGCGCGCGCAGGCGCTGAACAAGCCAAGTGTTCGAACGCCGCAATTATCCTCGCATGGCCTGCAGTTGTCGGTAGAGTCGCTCACTCTTGCCAGGGCGACTCGCTTAGGGGCCCACGCGCGCGCCGGCGCCGCCCACTACCTCAGGGAAATCGGTGTGGCGCAGCTCAACCTTGATCCGGCGGAGCTGTAGGCCCATGTGCTGCTCGATGATCTCGCGCGTGAGCGCCATCACCTCCTCGGTCTTCATCGGCACATCCACATCCGGCGCCGTGTCCAGCGTCAGACGAACCTCAACCCCCGCGCCGCGCGCCTGCACCTCCGGAAACACCTGCACCACATCGGCCAACTGGTCGATATGCCAGGCCAGGCGACGCGCCACCGACTCGGCGGTGACCACCGCTTCGCCGCCGGAGGGCATCTGCACGCGCACGACCGGGGTGCGCCGGCGCCGCACTTCGAGCCACAACAGCATCAGAAGAACTGTGGTCGCCAACACGAGCACAAGCACGCGCATCAGCGGATAGAGCCAGGCCGGCTGCCGCGCCGCCAGCGCCGCCAGGCTCTGCTGCACCCAGTCCAGCCCGGCCTGCGCCCAGGTCAACGCCTGCTCGGGCGCCGCCGCCAACAACACGACGACCGCCCACAGGACGACCAGCACCAGAACGGTTACGATACGATTGAATGAGTTCATCCTGAGTTTCTCCTTGCAAACGGAGGCCGTTCTCAGCGGCCGTGTTTCAGGGACATACGATCGAGCGACCACAGCCTGCGCTGCGCCAGACTCAACGCAAGTAGTGCCAAGAGCAGTAAGCCCGCCAGGCCGCTAGCCCACAGGCCCTGGCGCAGGCTGCTCGGTCGGTAAGCGAAGACAACCTCGTGCGCGCCGGCCGGAACCGCGATGGCGCGCAGAAGCAAATTGGCGCGCAGGATGGGCGCGGGCCGGCCATCGATGGTCGCTTGCCAACCAGGATACCAGGTGTCGCTCAAGACCAAGAAGCCGGCCGTCGGCTGCTCGACTGCAACCACCAAACGCTCCGGCTGGTTGCTGACCACGCGCACCGCGCCCGCGGCCGGCGCTACGCTCGCCGCCGCCTGATCCGTCTCCTCTGGTTCGCCCACCAGCACAACGCTGGCAGCCGGATCAAAGGTCGGATCGGCCAGAGTCGCCAGGGCCGCCGCGTCATCCGCCGCCCACTGTGCGCGCGGGACCAAGGCGACGCGACCGGCGTGAGGATCCAGGTTCTGATAGACTTTGACATCACCGGAGTGGACGCGGCGGAAGTTGCCATCAGCAGGCACAGTCAAGGCGGCATGCGCTCCTGTGCGTTCGTCGATCAAGGTCACACCGCGCAGAACGAATGCACCGGTCGGGGTCAGGCTGCGCACGATGATCTGCTGCGGCCGCGTAGGGCGCGCCAGATCAAGGCGGGCCAGGTAGTCCCAGCCGGCGGCGTGGTTTGGCCAAGGCTGCCGCACCGCCGGCTGCCCGTGACCTTGCCCAGGCTGCCAAGCGCCCTCGGCCGTGTGCTCACCGGCGCGCAACACGAAGCGCTGCACGGCGCCATCGGCTTCGACCAGCGCTACCTCGGCCACTGCCGCGCCCGCGGGCACAGCCCCCGCACCTTCCAGATGGCTGAACAGGCCGATCGCGGTCGACTCCAGACGGCCGGCGCCGTCCACCGTCACCGCGTCGCCGGCATGAGCCAAAGACGAGCTCAACTGCAGGTCGTAGTACACGCCGTCCACCCACACGTCGAACACCTTGTCGGTGATGACGTGCGCCACGCCCAACAGCCGCAGCAAGCGGGCCGGTGGCACAGCCTGCAACTGTTCGCGCAGCCGCCCATCGGGGGCCAAACGATCAGGCGGCACAAACAGAGTTTGCAGATCGACGTAGCGCTGCAAGGGCAAAACGCCGCCATCATAGCCGTCGGCGGCCGGCAGTCGCCACAGCAAGGGCAGATTGGGAGCCACGATCTCTTGCAACTTGCTGGCCACGACCAGATCGTAGATGGCCTGCGGCGGCAACTGATCGGCGTAAATCTGCTCGATTTCGGCCAGGTCGCCGGGATCGTAGGTGATTCCCGACATGCTCAGAAAGCGACCGGGAAGCTGGCCGGCGGCCTGGGCGTCGACGGCCGCTGCCAACAGATGTGCGGGCGCGCTGCGCAGGCTGGTGACGGCTTCGGGCGCAGTGGGCCGGGTATGGTCGAGCGCCAAGCTGGCTGCCGCCAGCTCGACCGTCACCAAGGCTACCAGCGCTGCCGTGCGCCGGCGGGCCGCGCCGGGCCGGCTCACCAGCCAGAGCACGAGCAAGCCGGTCGCCGTCCACGCGGCCACCGTCCACGGCCCAGGCCAGCGCTGCCAGGCCAAAAACACGATCCCCACCGCTGCCAGAGCCAGCACGATGCGCCGCCGGCCAGCCAGCGCCGCCGGTCTCACCCGCGGCAGTCGCACACCAGCCGCAGCCGCCTCCACGCCAATGCCTGCCAACACACTGACGCCAAACGTGTACAACGCCATCCAGCGCGCCGGCGCACGAAACAGGTCGAAGCCTGGCACGAATTTGTAGAGGACATAGGTTAGTGGGTTGTAGGCGCCCAGGGCGAGCGCCAAACCTGCTGCGGCCAGCATCAACGCCATTCCGGCTTGCGTCGCCAACTCGGGCCGCTCTGAACGTCCGCGCCAGGCGAGAATCGCTCCCATAGCAGCCAACAGCAGCCCGGCTATGCCCACGTAGGCCACGAACTCGGCAAAAGCGGGTGTGCGGAACAGGTCGGCCAGGTTCTCGCCGTAAGTGGGCAGCAGGGTCAACAGCAGGGCACGCGGCCGCAGCGAAAAGGAGACGGCCTCACGGTAAGGCAGACCGCCGCTGCGCACCGACTGCTGCGCCAACTCCCACGTCGGCAGCAACTGCACGGCAGCCAACAGCGCGCCCAGGGCCGTCGCCAGGACTACCAAACCCAGCCGAACAGCCGCCTGACCGAGCGCTCGCCGGTCGAACGCCGCCGGCTGGCGCCGCAGGCGCGCCCAGGCCCAAACCAACGCCGCAGCCACACCCGGCCACACGGCGGCCAGGGCGAGGCCCACCAGGTTGATGAAGGACGCCTGCGTGTGCCCGGCCAGCAATTGCAAGCCGATTGCCGCGGCCAACCCGGCCAGCGCCACCAGATTTGCCCTGCGCCACCGTTGACCGGGCGGGGCGTCTGTCCCATCCCGCCAACTCTCTTCCAACAGCCACAGCAGCCAAGGCAGCCACGCCACGACGCTGACCTGGTTCACCTGGCCAGCGTGCGCACCCACATAGCCGCTCAGGGCAAAGATCAGGCCGGCGGTCAGCGCTGCCGCCCAGCGCAGACGCGCCACGCGGCGGGCGTAGATGGCTGCGCCCAGGCCGGCCCACCACACATGCAGGGCCAGAGAGGCAATGAGGCTCTTGGCCGCGGGCAACCACATAAAGGGCCAGTGCAGCGGGTACAAGACGGCGCTCTGCGGGTTGGCCAGGAAGGGCACGCCCAGGAACAGATAGGGGTTCCACAGCGGCAGGCGCCCTGCGCGCAAAGCGGCGTTGGCGTAATCGCGGTAGGGCAGGAAGTAGGTGAAGGCGTCGCCGGAGCCGAGCACGCGGTTGGTCAGCAGCAGCCGCCAGTAGACCAGCAACACGCCGGCCGCCAGCAGCGCGGCCAACGCCAGCCCGGTCAGCACACGCCGCGCGGCGTTATCGCTCATGCTGCGCCTCGCGGTTGGGCATGCGGCTCAGGAGCGACTGCTGGCCGGGCCCGCTGGCGACGTCGGCGGATCGGCGGTCAACCGTATCGCTGGCGGGTGTGAGCAACCGGTAGAGCGTGAGGGACAGGGAGCCATCGGCATGGTGCACAACTAGAACAGGTTCCATGCCCACGCCAGCCGCAGCCAGGGCTTGGCGGAGGGGGGCCTCGGCGCGGCCGGCCGGAATGGCCATGAACTGCGGCGCAACCGGTTCGGCTGTGATCTTGGCCGCCAAAGCCGCGGGCGTCTCCCACCAGCGCAGCTCCACCGGCGCGCCGTACAAGTAGAACGTGTAGTGCCAGCCGAGCCAGTGGTGATAGAGCACGGCGCCGACCGGTTGTGCATGGCGCAGATAAGCGGCGACAGCGGGCGCGCCGTCGTAGGCGCGCATGTCGCCGACGGGCAGACGCTCGCCGATGGCCAACGCGCCGGTGTGCAACAACGCTACGGCTGTCATTGCCGAGAACACCGTGCGGCCGTGAGGGAAGGGCGCCCTGCTCGCCCAGCCAGAAACGCCTCCGGTGCCCGGCAAGATCCTGCGCCCAGTCTGCCCTCGCTGCGCCCACGCCCAGCCCTGCTCCCAGCCGCGCGCCCACAACAGAAGCACAACCGGCGTGAGCGCAAAGGCGTAGCGATCCCACGGCGCAATCGTGCTCAGCAGATGCAAGGCCAGGTACGCACCCACAAAGCTGAGGAGGAGCAGGTCGAAACGCGCGGCCCAGGTGTGGCGCTGGCGCCAGGCCGTCCAAGCGACCAGCGGCAGCGCAACGACGAGAGACAACGTCAGCAAAGGCGAGCCGAAGACGTAGCTGAGCAGCTCGGCCCACTGGCGCGCCTGCTCGGGCCAAACCGCCGGCTCTGCCAGCCTCAACACCCCGTAGGTAGCCATGCTGCGGTCCCAGTAGCTAGGCAGCCACTGCCAACGCAAGCTATCCCACCAGAGGACGAGAACCACGACCAAAAAGAAACCGCTGATCAAGCCGCGCAGCTGCCGGCGCGCCAACGGTGGACGCAGTGCGCTTGCGTCGCCATAGTCATGGGGACGTGGACCCAACAGAAATAGGGCCACAATCAGCGGGATGAACAGAACCGCCTGCTGCTTGGAGGCGTAGGCCAGACCACAGGCGAGGCCGGTCAGCCAGCCGCGACGCGCCACCGCCGCCCAAAGGCCGAGCAGCACCCACAACAGCAGCCAAGGATCGGTGAAAAGCGTGGGAGACAGCCGCACGGCCAGCGGTGAGATGGCATAGCCCAGCAGCGCCAGGATCGCGGCGCGGCGGCCATAGACCCGGCGCGCAACAGCGTACAACAAGATCAGGCTGAACGCAGCGGCGACCACTCCGGCCGCTCTGCCGAGCATCACCAAGCGGTCAAAATCGAGTAAGGCATCGGTTCCGGCGCCGGCCAGACGAAAGACAGCAGCCAGGGCGTAGAGCACCAACGGCGGCTTGTCGACGTACACTCCCAACAGTGCGGGATCGCTGCCGTCGGCGATGCGCAGGGCCCAACTGGCATACAACGCTTCGTCGGGATGCAAGCCAGGACGCGCCAACAGCAGCACGCGCAGTCCCAGGCCAAGCGAGAGCGCAAGCGCCGGCAACCAGGCCCACAAGATGGCCGGCCAGCGCTCTTGAGCAGCCCAGGTCGGCCACTGCCGCGCCGGCTGAGACATCAAAGATCGTTGCACGGCGGCATCAATCCACGAAGCGGTATTTCAGCAGCGTCCAAACAGCCTCGAAGGCGTCCTTCATGCCGATCTTCTTGCCCTCTTGGTACTCGCGGCCGGTGTATGAGATCGGCACCTCGTAGATGCGATAGCCGCGCTTGAGCACCTTGGCCGTGATCTCCGGCTCGATGTCGAAGCGACGGGCATGCAAGGGAATGGGCTTGATGACGTCAGCGCGGAAGACCTTGTAACAGGTCTCCAGATCGGACAGGATCGTATCGTAGAGCAAGTTAGCCATCAGCGTGATCAGCTTGTTGGCGATCATGTGCCAGAAAAGCATGGCGCGACGCGGCCCTCCCAGAAAGCGCGAGCCGTAGACGACTTCGGCCCGGCCTTCGACGATCGGCAGCAGCAAAGCCCGGTAGTCGCGCGGGTCGTATTCCAGATCGGCGTCCTGGATCAGGATGATATCGCCGCTGGCAGCCTGGATGGCCGTGCGCACGGCAGCGCCCTTGCCCTGGTTGTGCTCGTGAAACACGGCTTTGAGATCGCCTTGGGCAGCCTCCTCGGCCAAAATGGCGCGCGAGCCATCGGTGGAACCATCGTCCACAACGACGATCTCTTTCTCCAACGTGATGGGGCCGGGGGCGTAGACGGAGTTGGATCCGTCGAGCGTCAGGTCGACCGCCCGCACACGACGCAAGATCTCGCGCAGAGTCGCGTGCTCGTTGTACACGGGCATCAAGATAGATACTTTCACAAGTCCTCCAAGCGCTGACCGGTGGCCAGCGAACAGTGTTGCGCGCCGGCCCCATCCGGGCCGGCGCACGGCCTGATTATAGCCGAGGGGTATGGAGTTGGCAAAGCTGGTCTTGGCTCGCCTTGCCAGATGTGCTACAATTGCTGCGCGCTGGCTACACCGTGCACTGCTGCTATTGCGGTGAGCATCCACGGGGCTCAGGACGGCGCCTATTGCCTGGACGCACTTCGAGGACCTTCCATGACAGCTTCTGAACCTAATCCCACCCCCGCACCACCCACCCGCACCTTCATCGGACTGAGCTTTGGTGATGGCTTTCAGTTTGGCTGTGGCTTCTTCGTGGCCGGGCTAGTAGCCGGGTTGGCGCTGCTATTGCTGCTCGCCGTCGTTGGCCTGGTACTGTCTCTGGCCGGCTTCAGCCTCTTCCCCGGCTTGTTTGGCTGAACCCACGACGCGTAGCGCCCCGTTTCTCGACGGGGCGCTGTGGTCATTGTACAACTGCTAAACGAGGGTCACGATGCCCTGCCCGCAGTTTGTGGGCTGATGAATTATGAATGGTGGGCTGGCAACGTGAACACTTGCGCGGGGAGATCATCCGGTGGATATGGCCATGCAGGTCAAGGCCTCAAGCTTGCGCAAGCGCCGCACGCGTCAGTCTGGGGAGGAGGAGAACAGTGGGGCTACTGCGGCACGCTCATCTGGTGCGCCAGGATGATCGCGTCGGCCACCTCACGCATCGACTTGCGGCTGTTCATGCTCATGCGCTGGATGCTGCGGAATGCCTCCTGCTCGGTCATGCCGCGCGTGTCCATCAGGATACCCTTGGCGCGGTCAACGGCAACGCGCGTCGCCAAGCGCTCATCCAGGCGCGCAACTTCCTTGGAGATCTCTTGATACTCTTTGAAACGCGCCAACACGATCTCGATGGCCGGCAACAGGTTGGTCTCATCGAAAGGCTTGATCACATATCCCGACACGCCGGCGTCGGCGGCGCGCTCCACCAAATCGCGTTGGCTATAGGCGGATAGCAACAGCACCGGGCAGATGCCTTCTTGGGTAAGGATCTTGGCGGCTTCGATGCCGTCCATGTCCGGCATGCGAATGTCCATAATCACAAGATCGGGTTTCAGCTCGCGCGCTTGGTTGACTGCGCTGCGCCCGTCGCCCACTGCGCCTACAACCAGGTAGCCCAGGTTGGTGAGCATCTCGCGCAGATCCTGCCTGATGATTGCTTCGTCGTCGGCGATGACAACGCGCTTTCGTTCCATATGCACACCTCTTTCTCAGAAGTCAACGGGCCGAGCGATGCAAAACGGTCGAACCGCGCCTGCCAACCCGCCTGCTGGCGCAACTGTTCAGGTGCTGGACACTTGCGGCCGGTTCACCGCTTCAGTCGGCACTCTGCGGACGTCCTTGCCAACGCAGATTCAAGTGCCCGGCGCTGCTGGCTGAATAGTTACCTGCTGGCTTAGCAACGCTTACTTGCCTACTCCTCGCTCGGAGTACCCTTTTTGAAAACAACGATAGCCCGTGTGCCGGGCTGACCCGGTTCGAGGGAGAACTTACCTTTGAGGTCATCCTCGACCAGGATACGAACAATGCCAAGACCTAACGTCTCGCTGGTCTGCCAGTCGAAGCCCTCCGGGAGACCAACGCCGTTGTCTGCCACTTCGATCCGCACTTGATCGCCCAGATCGAACAGGTCGATCGTGACTACGCCATCAGAGTGCTCTGAAAAGGCGTATTTCAGAGCGTTCAACACCAGCTCATCGATGACCAGCGCGCAGGCTGTGGCCTGTTTGGTCGTCAGATAGATGGATGGGCCGTTCACACGAAGCGAAATGGCGGCGTCAGGATGGAGGGCCGAGCGTTGCGTTTTGGCAACGATGCGCTGGCTGATCTCACGAATGTTGATCAACTGGTCAGCGCTGTGAGACAGGAACTCGTGGATGGTCGAAACGGCGAGGATACGGTTGACCGCTTCCTCAAGCTGCACACGCGTTTCCTCGTTGCTCGCACGACGCGCCTGCATGCGTAAGAGCGAAGCCACTTTCTGCAGGTTGTTCTTGACGCGGTGGTGCACGTCCTTGACCATGGTGGCCAACACCTTCAGCTCCTGCGCCTTGCGCAAGGCCTCCGTGTTGTCGTGCACCAGCACCAATGCGCCGCGCAATCGAGGCTTGGACTGCCCGTTGCGATTGAAGGGCCAGTGGGAGGGCGCGTAGCTCCAAATCGGTACAACGACACGCGTCCAGTTGCGGCTTCCCTCTTCAACCTGATGCTGTTGGCAAGTCAGCGACTCAAAGGCGGCCCGTATCAGCATCTCGTCATGGGTCTGCAGGTCACCGATGTGTTGGCCGCGCAGCTCATCCAGGTAGCCAAGGCGGCGGTAGAGGTTATTGGCAATACCGCTCAAGTACCGGATGCGGTAGGCTGTGTCAACCATCAACACGCCGTCCCATTCGCTGAAAACCATGCTTGCGCCAACACCGAGCAAGTCGCCGCGCAAAACCATCTCGTGCAACCAGGACACCGCCTGGCGAAAGCTGGCATCACGGCGCTTCTGACGCTCCCAGGCGATCAGGCTGGTCTCGAGCTGCATGACCGCCGGGATCGGCTTACCGGCCAGCAAGATCGGGAAGACTTGTTGCACGATGGTCGCGCCCTGGTCGAGGAGCTTGATCTGCCGTTGCTCGCGGCGTCCTTCCTGCAGGCCGGTGACCAGCAAAGGGTTCTCGCTCAACGACAGACGTCGACCGACCCAGCTCTGGCGATAGACCGAGGCAATGGAATGGGGGCGCGCTTGCGCTACGACAACTGCTTCGGCGCCATGCTTCACCAGCAGCGTAGCGTCGGCGCGGCTTAGGTCGGCTACCAACGGGAGACCTTGTTCGACGCGCTCAAGCAAGTGTAGTTGGGCCGTGGACAGCTCGCTGCCCCACGTCTCAACAGAGTCTAACAACGTCCAATCCTCACTGCCAAAGACGATACACGCAAAGGCCGATGGCGTCTTTGCCATCGGCCAAGCTTCGTTCACAGGTCACGCCATTGACCTTCACTACTGTCGGGGCGAGAGGACTTGAACCTCCGACCTCTTGAACCCCATTCAAGCGCGCTACCAGACTGCGCCACGCCCCGAAAGCAAGCCGATTATAACACCGCGCAACAAAATCGCAAAATGCACGTCGTCGCCAGAAGGTGTGGCCTGGCCTCACCCAAGCTGGCTACCGACAAAGCCGCGATGTCCGCGCACGAAGTCTGCCACGGCCATGGCCGGCCGGCCGGCCAGTTGCAGCTGCTGGAGCATTAACAGGCCCTGGCCTGTCGCTACGCCTACACCGCCGTTGACCCACATCACGCGTCCTGGTGAATCGCCAGCCGCCTGTTGGGGTGCAGCTACCGCTTGCAGGATTTTGATCGGCTGACCTTGCCAGACCGAGGTGGCGCCAGGCCAGGGGTTGAAGGCGCGCACAGCGCGGGCTATCGTGGCCGCAGGCTGCGTCCAATCGATCAACCCCTGTTCTTTGCGCAAAGGCCGACAGACGGTCGCTAGGCTGGCGTCTTGAGGCTGAGGCGTGACCTCACCTGCCAACCACCGGGGCAAGGTCTCGGCCAGAAGCTCGGCGCCTTGCTGGGCCAAGCGCTCGGTCAAGGAGCCGCCGGTATCCTCGGGCCGAATCGTCAACGCAGCCTGGGCCAGGATCGGCCCGGTGTCCATACCTGCGTCCATCAGCATGATTGTGCTACCGGTGACCTGATCGCCGGCCAGGATGGCAGCCTGCACCGGTGCCGCCCCGCGCCAGCGCGGCAAAAGCGAGGCGTGCACGTTGATGCAGCCGCGCGGCGGCAGGTCCAGCACAGCCGGTCGCAAGATCTGCCCGAACGCCGCCACCACGATCACATCCGGTTGCAAGGCTGCCAGCTCGGCGACGGCCTCCGGCGCTTTGAGGGTCTCCGGCTGCAGCACGGGCAGGCCCTGTTGCACGGCGAAACGCTTGACCGGCGATGGCTCCAACCGCCGACCGCGGCCGGCCGGCCGATCCGGCTGCGTCACGACGCCCACGACGTCGTAACGGCCTTGCAGCAACACTGCCAGGGTTGGCACGGAGAAATCGGGTGTGCCCATGAAGATCACGCGGGTCATACTTGGTACCTCCAGGCCGGGAATTGTACCACAACCTGCCGGGAGCAACGAAAGCCCCCTCCCCCCAGCTCTCTCTCCCTAAGGGAGAAGGAGTGCCCCTGGTGCGTCCGGTTCTGTCTCCCTGGAGCGGAGGGGGACACGCCACGCGTCCGCTCCCCGTTCCCCAAGGAAGAGGATCAGGGTCAGAGGGAGAGATGCGCAACCTTACGCACCACTAAGCGTATAGTGCATTAGAAACGATACGACCGCAGCGCATCCACAACGCTCGGTTCTGAAATCAGGAGGTAGACGTGGACGAAAACCAAAAGAACGTGAACGAAGGCGCTGAGGCGACGCCAGAACCGGTAGAGGCCGCTGAAGAACTGATCGAGCAAGGCACAACGGCTGCTGCTGAGGCTGCGGCGACGCTGGAGGCTGCCAGCGACGCCGATGAAGTGTCGGCAGCGTACGACACGAGCAGCGGGCCCGCCGTCGATCCTCGCACGACCAGCGAACAGCGCGCCGTGCGCATCACCGACCGCCTGGCAGAGGACACGGAGTATGACCCAAACGCCAACAACGACGACAAATTGCTGGCAGCTCTGGCTTATGCTAGCCAGTTGATCATCCCGGTGTTGTTTCCGGTAATCTTGTTGGTCTCCGAAACCAGCAAGAAGCGGTCGTTCCAACGCTATCATGCCGTGCAGTCGCTGGCCGCAGGCCTCGCGATTTGGGCCTTGCAGCTAGGGCTCGGCACCTTGGCCGGCATTGCCGCAGCATCGCTGATCGGTTTGCTGTGCCTGTGCTTCATCCTGCCTGCCATGATTGTGCTTTGGTTGCTACCGCTCTACTACGCCATCCTGGCCTACGGCGGCAAGCGTTTCCGCATTCCCGGCCTGACCCAGTTCCTACAAGACCAGGGGTGGCTCTAGTCACCCAGACAGGCCCAGTCTGCGAGACTGGGCCTGTCTCTTTTTCCGGGCACGCTACATCCGGGTATAATGCCAATCGTTGACAGGCCTGGTTCGCTTGATTGGCATGATCACCCATGGACGACCGCACTATCTCCGCCCATAAACGCCCCGAAGAAGCCGCGCTGGACGCCGCGCTGCGCCCCAAGCGCCTGGCCGAGATGATTGGCCAGGACCGGCTGCGCGACAACCTGGAGATCCTGCTGCAGGCCGCCAAGCAGCGCGGCGAGTCGCTGGACCACGTGCTGCTGTACGGGCCACCGGGCCTGGGCAAGACGACCTTGGCCCACGTGCTGGCTAACGAGATGGGCGTGAGCATGAAGATCACGGCCGGGCCGGCCATCGAGCGCGCCGGCGACCTGGCCGCGATCTTGACCAACTTGCACAAGGGCGACATCCTGTTCATCGACGAGGTGCACCGCCTGGGCCGCGCGGTCGAGGAGATCCTCTATCCGGCCATGGAGGATTTTGCGCTGGACATCGTGATCGGCAAGGGGCCCAGCGCGCGCTCGATCCGCCTCAAGCTGCCCCGCTTCACGGTCATCGGCGCCACAACGCGGCTGGCGTTGCTGACCGCGCCGCTGCGCTCGCGCTTCGGCGCCATCTACCGCTTCGACTTCTACGAGCAGGCGGCGCTGGAGGAGATCGTGCGCCGCGCGGCTGCGCTGTTGCAGGTGACCATCAGCGACGACGGCGCAACCGAGATTGCACGGCGGGCGCGCGGCACCCCGCGCGTGGCCCTGCGCCTGCTGCGCCGCGTGCGCGACTACGCCCAGGTGCGGGGCGACGGCATGATCACCGCCGAGACAGCCGACCTGGCCCTGCGGCTGATGGAGATCGACGCCTTGGGGCTAGACGACCTGGACCGCAAGGTGCTGCGCCTGTTGATCGAGAAGTTCGACGGCGGGCCGGTGGGCCTGGAGACCATCGCTGCGGCGCTGAGCGAGGACGCCGGCACCATCATGGACGTGGTGGAACCCTATCTGCTGCAACTGGGCTTTTTGGACCGCACCCCGCGCGGCCGCGCGGCCACGCGGCTGGCCTATGAACACATCGGCGTGCCGTGGCCGGAGAAGGGGCAGCCAGAGAGCGTGCAGCCAAGCTTGTTTGCATCCGATGGGTGACGCGCTGCCCGATGCGCCTCATACGCCGGCGAAGGCCGCCGGGGGCTGAAGGCCCCCGGCTAACCAACAGCGCCCCGTCAACGGGGCTTGACTCCTGACACCTGCCATATGACACTTTACCCCCGTATTGGCATCACTGCCAAGAGCAACGACAAAGACTACTTTGACGGCTGGGTGCGCAACTACTGGTGGGCCGTCACCTGGGCCGGCGGCGATCCGGTGCTGTTGACGCCGGAGACGGCCACCCTGCCGCCGGAAGAGCAGATTGCCCGGCTGGACGGCCTGCTGCTCTCCGGCGGCGGCGACGTGCACCCCAAGCATTACAACCAACCCGTGGACGGCTCTGAGAGACACAACATCCACGACGGCCGCGACCGCCTGGAGCTAGGGCTGACGCGCGCCGCCCTGGCGGCCGACCTGCCGATTCTGGGCGTGTGCCGCGGCTTTCAGGTGCTCAACGTAGCCCTGGGCGGCAGCTTGCTGCAACACGTGGACGGCCACCGCTCGCCCAAGAACCGCGTCAACTATCACGACGTGGCCGTGGCTGCCGATACCCTGCTGGCCCGCACGCTGGGGCTGGAGGGCCGCTTCACCGTCAACACCTATCACCACCAGGCCGTCACCCCCGAGCGCCTGGCGCCGGGCCTGCGCGCCGCGGCCGCCACCGTCGATGGCCCTGCGCTGCTGGAAGGCATCGAGGCGCCCGACAAGCGCTGGGTGCTGGCCGTGCAGTGGCATCCGGAACGCTTCTACGAGCTGGACGAGCGGCACCGGCGGCTGTTCAGCGCCTTCGTGCGCGTTGCGGCGGAGGGGAAGTAGAGGAACTCGGAGGAACTGAAGGAACTCGGAGGAACTCATTGCAAGTCTTCCCGCACTGCGCCAGTTCCCCTAGCTCTCCAAGCTCTCCCAGCTCCCCTAGCTCCTCCAGTTCCCCTAGCTCCCCTTCTGACCATGAACACCGCCGACTTCGACTACACCCTTCCCCCTGAGTTGATCGCGCAGACGCCCATCGAGCCGAGGGACGCCTCGCGGCTGCTGGTGGTGCATCGCGACACGGGCCGGCTGGAGCACCGCGTCTTCCGCGACATCATCGAGTATCTGCGGCCGGGCGATCTGCTGGTGGCCAACGACAGCCGGGTGATCCCGGCGCGGCTGCACGGCCGCAAGGCCAGCGGCGGGCAGGTGGAGCTCCTGCTGTTGCGGCCGGCCCCAGACCCGCAGGGTTTCGATGAGGTGTCGGGAGATGACGCGAGTGGCGCCCGGAAAGCCGTCGGGGCTGAGGTGTGGGAATGCCTCGTAGGCGGCAAGGGGCTGCGGCCGGGCGTGCAGGTGACGCTGGACGGCGACCCGCCGGTGATGGCCACGATCGTGGCCGAGCTGCCGGAGAGCCGGCGGCTGATCAGCTTCGACCGCCCTACGGCCGAGTGGCTGTACGACCTGGGCGAGACGCCGTTGCCCCCCTACATCCACGCACCGCTGGCCGACGGCGAGCGCTACCAGACCGTCTACAGCCGCGTCGAGGGCTCGGTGGCCAGCAGCACGGCCGGCCTGCACTTCACGCCGGAGCTGCTGCTGGCGCTGCGGGCGCGCGGGGTGGGGCTGGCCTTCGTCACCCTGCACATCGGCCTGGGCACCTTCCAGCCGGTCAAGGCCGAGCGCGTCGAGGACCATCCCATGCACAGCGAGTGGGCCAGCCTGACGGCCGAGGTGGCGCGGCAGATCAACGAGACCACGTTGGCCGGCGGCCGCGTGGTCGCCGTGGGCACCACCGCCGTGCGCACGCTGGAATGGGCCGCCACCGCCGCGCAGGGCCTCGATCCCTACGACGTGGAGGCCTGCCCCTGGAAGCGCACTGCGGCCTTCGCGGGTGAGGTGGATCTCTTCATCCGCCCCGGCTACCGCTTCCGCGCCGTGGACGCGCTGATCACCAACTTCCACCTGCCGCGCAGCACCCTGCTGATGCTGGTGAGCGCGTTTGCGGGCAAGGAGCTGATCGAGCGGGCGTATGCCGAGGCGGTGGCGGACAGGTATCGGTTCTACTCGTTTGGCGATGCGATGCTGATTTTGTGAGGAACTGGAGGAACTTAGAGGGACTGGAGAAACTCAGAGGAACTGGAGGAACTCGCAGAAACTGAGGCGAACTGGGGCGATCAGTTTGGTGGGTTGGAGGAGTTGGGTAGAATGGCTTTGTGATGGCAGGTTGCGTGGATTGATCTAGCCATTGGACCTGGTTGCGACCCCAGAGGAGAGGACCGTTGAACCAAGACAACAACCTGGCCGACGCGCTGCAGCGCTTTTTGGCCGCTGAAGACCCGCAGGAGATCATCGCGCTGCTGGCGCAGGAGGCCGGGCTGAGCGACGAGGCCGCGCTGGACGAGCTGGCGGCGATGATCGAGGCTGAACGCGATCCTGAACGGCAAGCTTTCCTGATCGAGAGGCGCGAGCTGCTGACCACCTGGCGGCAGATGGCCGGCGCGTTCGATGATTTGCGAGCGCAGTTGGCAAGTCTGCCCGAGGCCGAGCGCCAGTTCTTGGCCTTCATGGCCATTCCCAACAGCCTGGGCATGGCCGCGCTGGTGGCCGGCAACGACGACGCGACGCTGGACGGGCTGCAGGCGACCGCCGCCGCCAAGCTGGCCGAGGCCGGCGAGGAAGAGGCCGGGGGCATCCAGGCGCGGCTGGCCGACCTGGCTGAGCTGCGCGCGGCGGGGCGGGAGGCGGCCCAGGCCCGGCTGGCTGAGGCCCAGGCCGCGGCCAACCGCCTGGCCGACAGCCTGATCGCCTGGATCAAGACGCCCGACTGGGGCGCGTCCGAGCAATACCTGCAAGCCCACGCCGCCGACCTGCTCAGCGACGACGGCGAGACGGCCCTCGACCTGCTGCAACTGGCCAACCCCGCCAACGACCAGATCCCCATGCACCGCCAACTGCTGCGCTTCGCGCGTGAGCGGGGGATCGAGGCGGCATATGCGCAGTTGCGGAGAGAACTGGAGGAGCTGGGGGAACTGGAGGAACTGGGGGAGGCGGCGCGGGCCGTGGCTGAGAGCCCGTTGTTGCAAGCCATCGGCGAGTTCATCAATGCTAACAGCGATGACGAGGCGCGAGTGGTGCTGGAAAACCGCCGCAGCTTGCTGCTGACCATCGAAGCGCATAGCTGGTTGGAGCAACTGGCAGGCGCAGCGCGGTGGCAGGGCGAGGTTGCTGCAGCCGAGCGCGTGGAGGCCCGGCTGGCGCTATGGCAGGAGGCGTGGCTGAAGCAAGCGGGTGGGCCGCTGCGCGGCCGGGGCGAGGAGCCGTGGCAGGCGCAGCCGGAGAGCGAGCGCTTCGACCACCTCGAGCGGCAGGCGCTGGCCGGCGAGCGTGGGGCCAAGTACACCGTGGTCACGGCCAAGAACAGCGCCATCGGCGACAATGCTACCAACCTCAATATCTACGACGTGGGCGACTTGCCCCTGGCCTGGAGCCGGCCTGTGGAGACGCGGCCCGACCTGGCAGCCGCCGCCGTAGGCCGCGCTGCAGAATTGGACGAGCTGCACCGTCGCTTGAGCGAGGGCGATGTGGCGTTGGTAGGCGTGCGCGGGCTGGCCGGCGTGGGCAAGACTGTGCTGGCGGCCATGTACGCCACGCGCTACGCCGACCGGTTCCCCGGCGGTGTGATCTGGGTGAACGTCGGCCCGCAAGTGCGCCAGGCCGACCACGTCACGCCGCTGCTGCAGCGCCTGGCAGCCTACGCCTATAGCCGCGACGTGCGCGTGGCCTGGCTGGACGACATCGTCTTTGCTGCCGACGCCGTGCAGATGCTGCTGGGCGGCCACGGCCGGCTGTTGCTGGTCTTCGACGACGTGTGGACCTCGGAGGTCGCTGCAGTCCTGCGCGCCGTTGCGCCGCCGGGCAGCGCCGTCCTGCTGACCACTCGTGACCGCCGCGTGGCCAGCGCGTTGGGCAGCGGACCAGACGCCATCCAGGAGCTGGACGTGCTCAGCGAGAGCGACGCGCGCGCCTTGCTGCAGAAGCGCGCGCCCGGCCTGCCCGCCGAACTGGCCGATCGGGTGGCGAAAGGGCTCGGATACCATGCCCAAGCGTTGAGCCTGGCCGGCGCCGCGCTCTACCTGCGCAAGCCCCACCGTTACGCGGCCACCGCCGAGGAATTGCTGCGCCGCGTCGCCGCCGGTCGAGGCTTCGGCGACCTGCCCCACCTGGACGAGGCCGACAAACAGACCGACGTCGAGATCGCCCTCAAGTACACGTACGACTACCTGGGTGAACACCGCGACCGCGGCGCCCACTGGCAGGCCTGTTTCCGGGCGCTGGGCTGTTTGGCCCAGGAGGCCAGCTTCGATGCCGCCGCCACTGCGGCTCTGTGGCAGACGCCGCCCGAGCAGGCTGAAGAGATGTTGTTGCTGTTCGATCAACTGGCGCTGGTGCAAGAGCACAAGGACGGCGGCCGCTGGCAGCAACACGCCATCCTGCGCGCCTATGCCCTTAGCTTGCAGGACGAAATCGAGCGGCTGACCCTGCCCCAACGCCACGCCGATCACTACCTGGAGCTGGCGCGAGCCTCCATCCCCAGCGCCACCGACCGCGTGGCGCTGGAGTTCCCCCAGATCGAACATGCCTTCGACTGGTGCCGGCGGCATAGCCCCAGCCGCGCGGTACGGCTGGCCACCCTGGTCAGCCAGGTGATGGCCATTCGCGGCCGGGTGGCACAGGCCAACGAGTGGCTGCGCGCCAGCCTCGAGGCGGCTGGGCAAGTGGGTGACAGATCCGGCAAAGCCAACACGCTGAAGAGTTTGGGCGACTTGGAAAGTCGGCTGGGCAACGTGGACGCCGCCCGCCGCCACTACGACGCCGCCTTGCCGCTGTACGAAGCCGAGCAAGCCCGCCTGGGCAAAGCCAACACGCTGCAGAGTTTGGGCGACTTGGAAAGTCGGCTGGGCAACGCGGACGCCGCCCGCCGCCACTACGACGCCGCCTTGCCGCTGT
>DAOUBX010000291.1:0-9563 GCA_034432445.1 Anaerolineales bacterium | reverse complement strand
GCCGGGCATTTGGATTCCGGTTTGCAAACGTGTCTGCGAAGCCAACCTAGGTCGCAAATCGCCTACAAATGCCCGGCACCTGAGCAGTTACAACATCGATATGTCAAAGCTGTTTTGCACTCTCCGTAAGGCTTCTTTCGGGATCGAGCGCGATGACATCCGCAGCTGCCTGCGCCAGCTCCTCCAACGTAGCGATCTGCTCGTTGTCGCCGATCACTGCAACCGCGTCGCTGGCGGCAAAGCGAAAGGAACCAGGCGGGTTAGCGTTGAGCTTGCCATCGCGCAGCACCCCCACCACCGACACCCCCATCCGTCGGCGGATGTCCAGCTCGCGCAAACTTTGCCCCACCAGCGGACTGCCCTCGGACACGGTCACCCAGGCCATGTCCAACAGCCGCGCGGCGCCGCGCAGTTGGGCCAGTATCTTGTAGTCGCTGTGCAACTCGTACAGCGGCGCATACAGCTCGTCGCGCACGGCGTCGGTGAAGCGCTGGATCTCCGTTGCCGGAATGCCCAGGTGCAGCAGCGTCTGGCGCGTCATCTCCAGCCCTGCCTCGAACTCCGGCTGCACCACCTCTTGGACGCCCAGCGCGTGCAGGCTGCGCAGGTGTTCCAGGCCCTCGGCGCGGGCCACGATGTGCACAGCGGGGTTGAGCCGCCGGATCTCAGCCACCGTGGCCTGGGTGATGATCATCGCCGGCACCGTCACCAGCACCAACCGCGCGTGCTTGACCTGCGCCGCCTCCAGCACCACCCGCTGGCTGGCGTCGCCGTAGATGATGGGCACGCCATCCTGCTTAAGTCCGTCGACGCGACGCTGGTCTAACTCGATCACCACGAAGGGCCGGCCGAGACGCTGCAACACCTGGGCCACGGCCGAGCCGACCCGCCCGCCGCCGGCGATGACCACGTGATCGCGCAAGCCGGCGGCCGGCAGGTTGATGGTCTGCAAAGGCTCGTGCTTGAACCAGCGCTTGCGCAGCGTGTAGAGTCGGTCGGTCTGGCCGGAGATGACGGGAGTCAACACCATCGTTACTGTAGCCGTGGCCAGCACCAGCGCGTAAAGGTCGTCATCGATGAAACCACCGCGCCAGCCAACGCGTGCCAGTACGAACGAAAACTCGCCGATCTGGAACAGCCCCAGCCCCACAGCTAGCGGCATGACGTTGCCGTAGCCGAAGCCCCACGTCAGCCCGCCGAAGATCAGCATCTTGCCCACCGCCACCAACACCACCACCAACAGCACCAGCCCCAGGTTCTCTAGCAGGAAGGTCGGGTCCAGCAACATGCCCACCGAGGTGAAGAACAACAGGCCGAACAGATCGCGCAGGGGGATGATGTCACTCAGCGCCTGGTGGGCATAGTCCGACTCGCTGAGCACCAACCCCGCAACGAAAGCGCCAAAGGCAAAGGAAAGGCCGAAGAGGAAGGAGACGTAGCCAATGCCCAGCCCCATGGCCGTGACGGCCAGCAGGAACAGCTCGCGCGAGTTCCAGCGCGCAATGGCCGCCATCACGCGTGGGATCACCCGCGTGCCGACGAAGACCATGCCGCCGAGGAAGACGGCCGCTTTGACTGCGGCCAGGCCCAACGCCGGCAGGCCGGCCTCTGGGTCGTTCAACTGGGGCAGGATGATCATCAGCGGAATGACGGCCAGGTCCTGCACGATCAGCATGCCGATCATCACCCGGCTGGAAAGCGTCCCCATGCGCCCCTGGCTGGTTAGCGTCTTCAGGATGACCATGGTGCTGGAGACAGCGATCATCGCGCCAAACCAGATCGAAGCGACCAGGGGCCACCCCATCTCGAAGCCGATCAATACGCCCAGCAAGATGGTCAACAGCATTTGGAGCGGCGTACCGATCAGAGCAATGCGCCGGACAGGCCGCAACTCCTTGAGCGAGAACTCCAGTCCCAAGGCAAAAAGCAGCAGTGCCACGCCGATCTCGGCCAGCAGCTCGATGTCGTTGATATCGGACACGGCGATACCGCCGGTGTTGGGGCCAAGCAACACGCCGACCAGGATGTAGCCGATGATCAGCGGTTGGCGCAGTCGCTGCGCGATCAGGCCGCCGATCAAGCCGCCGACGACGATAATGGCGATGTCTGCTGCAATGCCCAAGGGACGACCTCCTCAGGGCTGCCCGTCTTGATCGCCGGTGTGGCTGGCTCAGGCACAGATCGATGGCTCGGCCGCGGTCAGCACCGGCAGTCCTCTCGCATGCCGCCCAGTATACAACAGCCTGCCAGGCCGGCCAACTTGGCAGCACAAGGACAGCCTCAGAGGCAGGAATTCAGCTTGTTTTGGTTTACGACTCAGGTGCCGGGCACTCGCGATCGGTCTGGAGCCAGAATTGGCTTGGCGCACATCGTTACGGGCGCATATCCAAGTGCCCGGCGCCTATGGCTGAGCAGTCACCCGTTTTGTTGCCTCCTTTTGACAAACACCCTACCGTGCACTATAATTTGTGAGCGCATAGCCGGCCGAGCCGGATTAAACCAGTAGCTGCCTGCTGCGGAGACGCAGTGCGCGGCGAACCCTTCCTCAGGGCAACCAGCCCGATTTTCTGTTCTTCCAGCCATTTGCCTGGCGCCTCTTTGACTCATGGGGGCATGCTACGCCCCCCTTCAGTCGGTCTGTAGACAAGGAAAGGAGGTCGATCGACATCCGTAGGTTAGCCAAGCCGCCTAGCTTGACTCGTGTTAGCTTCATTCCGCTTCACTACTCGAAGGAGAGGAAAACCGTGAGACGCAAACTCAGTATTATGCTCGCTGTGCTCGTCATCGCATCGATGATCGCCATGCCTGCCAGCGCTCAGACCACTTCCGCTGGCCGCCCACCGGCGCGGCAGGCGCCTGTCAACCTGCAGCCCGTGACAGCGGCAGACCTCGATGGTGCCACCTTCCGCGCTGATCGCCTCCCCAACAAGGCGCGCAGCGCCGAGGTGCGCCGCTACACCGTCGAACTGGCCGATGCGCCGCTGGCCAAGCTGTGGATCGACGCCCAGGAAAAAGGCTTGACCTACGACAAGGCTACTGCTGAGGCCTATGCCAAGGGTTTGGCAGACAAGCAGGCCGCTGTCGCCAAGCAGGTGCAGAAACTCGGCGGCAAAGTGTTGGCGAACTACAGCAAGGTCTTCAACGGCCTGGCTGTGGAGATCGCTGCCAACCGGGTGGTCGACCTGTACAAGGTGCCGGGGGTCGTGAGCGTGCTCCCCATCCCCGCATACACCTATGACTTGGACGAGACCGTGCCGTGGATCGGCGCCGCCGCCTTGCAGGAAATGGGCTATGACGGTACCGGCATCCGCGTGGCCGTGATCGACAGTGGTATCGACTACACCCACGAGCATCTGGGCGGCTCTGGCCTGCAGGCCGACACCGACCAGGCCCTGGCCGAAGCCTCACAGCCGGCTGACCCGCGGCTCTTCCCCACGGCCAAGGTCATCGGCGGCTACGACTTCGTCGGCAGCAACTGGCCCAACACCCCTGAGGAACCCGACCCCAACCCCATGGACGACGAGGCAGGCGGCGTGGACGGCCACGGCACGCACGTGGCCAGCATTATCGCCGGCGTGCAGACCGCCAACCTGGGGCCCGGTGTGGCGCCTGGCGCTCAGCTCTACGCGCTGAAGGTCTGCTCCAGCGTCTCCACCTCGTGCAGCGGTGTGGCGTTGCTGCAGGCCTACGACTGGGCCGCCGATCCCAATGGCGACTACTTCTTCGACGACCGCGCCGACGTGGTCAACCTATCGCTCGGCTCTGTCTACGGCCAGCCGCGCAGCGCCGACACGGCAGCGGTGTCCATGCTCTCCGGCCTGGGCAGCGTCGTGGTGATCTCCGCCGGCAACAGCGGCAACATGCCCTACATCACGGGTGCACCTTCGGTCGCCCGGCCGGCTATCAGCGTGGCCCAAACCAGCGTTCCCTCCGCCATTCTCTACCGCATCCGCCGCAATGCGCCGGAGCCGACGGTGGTTATGGATGCTGTGTGGCAGCCCTGGTCGCTCTTCCCCACCGAGGCCATCACGGGCGACATCATCTACGGCAACGGCGATGGCACCAACCTTACCGGCTGCGTGCCCTTTACGGCGGACATGACCGGCAAGGTCGCCCTGATCAACCGCGGTGGCTGTACCTTCACCTCCAAGGTGTTGCGCGCTGAAGCTGCCGGCGCCAGCATGGCGATCATTGCGCTGGTTGCCCCCGGCGATCCCTTCGAGGGCGGCTGGGGCGGCGAGGGCTTCCCCCAGATCCCGGCGTTCATGATCTCGCAGGCCAACGGCAACTTGCTCAAGGTGGCCGGCGCCAACGTCTCCATCGACCCCAACGATCCGGATATCACGATCCCGTTGTTGGACGTGATGGTCGGCTCCAGCTCGCGCGGCCCGGCCTTTGACCTGGACTTCGTCAAGCCGAACATCGGTGCGCCCGGCGCCTCGGTGTCGGCCAGCTCCGGCCACCAAAGCTACTCGGCTTTCGGCGGCACTTCCGGCGCTGCGCCGATGGTAGCCGGTTCGGCCGCGTTGCTGCTGCAAGCCGCGGGTGGCTCTGGCTCCTTGCCGCCACATGTGGTCAAGGCCAAGCTGATGAACAACGCAGTCAAGGACACCTGGCAGGACTTCCCCGGCGGCATGCTGAACCCCATCACCCGCCAGGGCGCCGGCCGTGTGGACGTCAAAGCTGCGGTTGAGGCGGAGACTATTGCCTGGGTACCGGCCGACCGGGACGTAGCCCTTTCCTTCGGGTTCGAGACCGTGTCGGGCGAGTGGACGGACACCAAGACCGTCGAGGTGATCAACACGGCGACAGTCTCCAAGACCTACGAGATCTCGGCCACCTTCCGCTATGCGGACGATGTGGGCGCAGGTGTGCATGCGATGCTTAGCGCCGACACCTTGACCGTCGATGCCGGCGCCAAGGGCACGTTTGACGTTACCTTGCACGTCGGCGACCCGCTGGCGCTCAAGGCGTGGCCGTTCACCAGCGGCAGCACCTTTGCCAACGGCGCCCTGCTGACCGACGTGGAATACGATGGCTTCGTGACCCTGACTGCCGACGACGGCGAGGTCATCAACCTGCCTTGGCACTTCCTGCCGCGGCAGGCCGCGGACGTGATGGTCGAAGACGCAGTAGCCGCTGGTCCCGCCACCTTCATCGTGCCGTTGATGAACTCCTCGATGGTGGACGGCGAGGTGGAGGTCTACCCGCTGTTCGACGTCAGCCCTCGCATCGAAGTGGCACCCACGGCGTGGGACGTTCTGCCGGCGGACTTGAAGTACGTTGGCGCCGATGTCATCCCGTGGGATGTTGGCGAGAATCTGTTGCTCTTCCCCATCACCACCTGGACGGACCGTTCGCACCCGATCACGGTGGAATACGATGTCTGGATCGACGTCGACCAAGACGGCGTTGACGACTACGTGGCCTACAACACAACGCTGAACGGCACCGCCGATCCGCGCGCCGTGAGCGTCTTGGTGGACCTGGCGGCCGGCACAGCGACGGCGCAGTTCTTCCTGGACTCCACCATCAACAGCAGCACGATGGTGATCCCGGTGGTCGTGCCGGACAACGACTACGCGTTCAACTTCCAGGTTTTCACCTTTGATTCCTACTTCACCGGCGATCTGTGGGACATATCGCCGGCCGATGCGCTGAGCGGCGTCTATCACGTCTTCGACGCCATGTTCCCGGCTTACACCGCGGACGATTACAGCTTCGCCGTGCCGGCCGGGGGCGACGTCGACAGCATGCTGATGGCGCATCCGGCGACCAAGTCGCCGTCGCAGATCGGTATGCTCTACCGCGTCTGGAACGGCGTCGAGGGCGGCGAGGCTTTCGCCGTGCAGCTGCCGGCGCTCCCCGCGATCAACCGCTCCAAGCGCTTCAACCTCAGCGCCGACACCTTTATCGACCGCACTCGGCCCACGACCGCCTTCGGCGGCGCCTCCACCATGTGGGTGGGCTACAGCGACAACATGCGGCCGGTGGTGAAGGCAGATGTCACGGGCATCCCCAGCGACTCGATCGTGACCAAGGCGTATCTGTACGTTTACGTCACCGAGGGCCGCGGCTTTGGCCCGTGGAGCGAGTCCGTGATGGACGTGTCGGCGCACGTGGCGCTGTCGCCGTGGGATGAGGCTACGACGACCTGGAACTCACCCTGGAGCGCGCCCGGCGGCGACGTCAGCCCGGCCATCGACCTGCTGCGCATCGGCAGCGGCCGCATCGGCACTTGGCTGCGCTTCGACGTCACCGAGGCCGCCCAGATGATGGTCTCCGGCATGCTGGATAACAACGGCTTTGTCATCGCCTCCAACCGCTTCGTGGATGTCAAGGCCGATGACGCGCTGGCCGGCGCCCGCTTCGGCCTGGCGGCCAAAGAGTACTGGGATCCCAGCCGCGTCGGCTATCTGCGCATCATGTACCAGACGGTCGTAGCCGAGTAACCATGCCCGCCATATCGGTCGCTGCGCGCGGCCGCTAGCTGAAAACGAAGGGTGGCAGGTGGCCGTAACGCGATCTGCCACCCTTTTGTTGTATCCTTTCGTTGAGCTCTACATCCGCTCGGTCGCGACTCCATTCCTCGATAGCCGCCCCACCAACCACGCATCATGAACCGTCTGCTTGCCCTGGCCCTTCCGATCACGTTGCTTATCACCCTCCTCGTCGCTTTGCCCGTCGCCGCCCATCCCCCGGCGCCTGACGACCGCATCACGACAAGCCTGCCCACGACTTCCCTCCTCAAGCCTATCGACCGGCCCCACCCGGCCGACTTCCGGCGCAACCAGCAACGCCTGCGCTTGCTGGAACGAGGCGAGAAGGCGCCAGCCGAACAGTTGACCCTGGCCGGCGAGGCGCGCGTGCTGGTGATCCTGGTAGAATTCGGCGGGACGGACGTGTTCACCTGGCGGCCGGGCGACACGTGGGATCCCCTGGGCCGCGCCGATCCTGCCGAGGCCGTGACCGACGGCCAAGGCAACGTCGCACTGGGCGATTGCTCCCGCATCATCACCCAAACCACCACCTTCACCTACACCGGCCCTCTGCACAACGAGATACCGCGGCCCTTGTCGGCGAACGACCGTTCGGGCGCCGCGATCTGGACCGCAGATTTCCATCGCGGCTGGTTCGAGGCCTTTCTGTGGGGCGATGGTGTGATCTTCGACTACACGCGCGCGGATGGCTCGCGCGTCTACGAAGACCTGAGCGGCTTGTCGGTGCGCGACTACTTCCTGGACATGTCAGGCGGTCGCTACGCCCTCAACGGTGATGTGGTGGGCTGGGTGCGGGTGCCGCATTCGCTGTGGTACTACGGCGCAGATCAGTGCCCAGGAGCTAGGTCGGGCGGCGACGGCAACCACGGCGCAATCCCCGGCGCGGGCAACCAACGCCAACTGGTGCGCCACGCACTCAACGCCGTCAACGCGACCTATCCGCGCTTTGACTGGACGCGCTACGACGGGGATGGCGACGGTCTGATCGACCACCTGTGGATCGTCCACGCCGGCTATGGCGAGGAAGAGGCGACGACGCTGCTGAACCGCACCCCTTACGGCGAAGCAGCGATCTGGTCCCACAGCTCGGCATTACAGCCGCCACAGCGCGTGGCGGCCGGCGTGGCAGCCGGCCCTTATATCATCATGCCCGAAAACGGCGGCATCGGCATCTTTGCGCACGAGCACAGCCACCGCCTGGGCGCGATCGACCTGTACGCCTACGGCCGCGGGGAGACCTCGGCCGGCTTTTGGACGTTGATGGCCGACGACTGGACGGGCCATCCTATCGGTTTCCAGCCGCCGGCGCTCGATCCCCTGCACCTGGACGCGTGGGGCTGGCTCGACCCGCTGACCATCGCCGACCCTAGCCAGGTGGTCACCGTGACGCTGGGCCAGGCCAGCCGCTTTCCCGGCGGCGCCAGCGTGCAGCGCGGCGTCAAGATCAGCCTGCCTGACGGCGAGCGGCCCTTGCCCGTGCCCGTCTGGCAAGGCGAACGCTACTGGTGGGGCGGCGCCGAGAACTCTGCGGACGGCCTGCTGACCACCGCCCAGGCGATCGCTATCCCTGCCGAGGGCGCCACGTGGGCCTTCGACCTGGCCTATGATCTGGAGGAGGGCTGGGATTTCCTGTGGGTACAGGCGTCGACCGACGGCTTGCACTGGGACACTTTGACCAATGCCGACACCACTTGCCAACACGCTGCGGGCTGGAGCGGCGGCAGCCGCGGCTTTCCGGCCGACCTGTGCGCTGCTGGGCTGGGCGGCTTCAGCGGCCGTAAGCCGGGCTGGCCGGCGCCGCAGCGCCAAGAGTTCGACCTGACGGCCTACGCCGGCCAGGCTGTGTGGCTGCGCCTGTGGCACATGACCGACTGGGACACGCTGGGCGTGGGGCCAATGGTGGACGAGATGGTGGTGACGGCAGCGGGCCAAGTGCTTTTTGCCGACGACGCCGAAGAGGACAAGGGGCGCTGGATCGCTACAGCGCCCTGGCAACGCACGCCCGCGCTGCGCACTTTCAGCCATGCCTATTACCTCCAATGGCGCAACACGGGCCCGGGCGGCGGCTATGACAGCGCCCTAGGCGATGCCCGCTGGCGCTTTGGCGCGGCCAACAGCGGCCTGCTGGTCTGGTACAGCAACAGCTTCTACCCCGACAACGAGATCTGGAACTACCTGGCTGACTGGCCCGGCTGGGGAGCCAAAGGGCGGATGCTGCTGGTGGATGCGCACCCAACGCCGTACCGCGACCCTGACCTGGTCGCCATGGGCTACGACAACGAGGCGGGCAACCTATGGGCGCGCGGTCAGATGCGCGACGCGCCGTTCTCGCTGCTGGACAGCGTCAGCTTTCATTACACCGACACGTGGGCCGGTGCGCGGGAACATGTGTATCCCGGCCGGCCGGCCGTGAGTGCCTTCTACGATGGATTGGGCTATGCCCCGGGCGCGGAGAGGACGCGCCGCGGGCCAGCTTATCCGCCGGATGAGCGAACTTGGCTGGCCCGCCAGTGGGATGCGAGTGTGGTGCTGCCCGCCCGGACGTTCTACGGCGTCGCCGCACCGGGCTACAGCGGCTATGATCTGTTTCGCTATGCCTGCACCGCGCTCTGGGACAGCGCGTCGCCTGGCCACCTGTGGTGCGCTTCAGGCGCTGCGGACAACGGCTTGGGCTACCCGGGCGGCACCGGGGACCCAGGCGCTGATGGTGTGCACTACGGCTGGCATGTGGAGATCCTGGCCCAGACCGACGTCACCGCAACCGTGCGCATCTGGAATGAGCGGTCTGGTACCACAACCGGCTCGGCAAGCGCTGCAAAGAAGGCGCACCGGTAACTCTTCTCAGCCATAAGCGCCGGGCACTTGCGATGGGTCGCAAGTGCCCGGGGCCTGAGCCGTGACGCCCGCTAACAACGCGTGCACATCGGGCTCGGTCGGGAGACCGCCCCAAGGACAGCCTCCCTTCCTTTCCCTTTTGTAACTACTCAGCCATAGGTGCCGGGCATTTGGATTCTAACCTGAAAATCGCTCGGGCCGGTCTCCGACCGTGCCCGCCGCGCTTTC
>DAOUBX010000290.1:0-17044 GCA_034432445.1 Anaerolineales bacterium | reverse complement strand
GTCATCACACCAGCCCGCCCAACGTTCGGGTTGCAGGCGACGTTGCTCCGCTCGCTTTGCTCGCTACACAACGCGCCTGAACCCGAGCGTTAGTCGCACTGCAGGCCGGTCGGGATCAGGTCCAACGAAATGCTAGCGCACGACCGACGGGCCGAGCAGGGAGGAGGCCTCGGCCGGCCGCTCGATGCGATATTCGTCTATCGTCTCGCCCCGCCGGGTAACGAAGCGGAAGATGATGCGCTGGGGGGTGGCCTCGATCAGCATGGCGCCCGCGTCGGCGTTGTAGCGCACTTGGCTGCCTGCCACCGGCAGCAAAAAGCGATAGCGGCTGCTGCCTCCCAGCCCGTTGACGAAGTAGGGGAAGCCGGCGATCACCAGCCGCTCGTAGGTGTGGTCGTGGCCGCTGAGCACTGCGGTCGCGCCCCAGGCCTTGAAGGGCCAGCGCAGCCGCGCGGTGGAGCCATGGCGGCCGGAGGAATAGGGCGGCTCGTGCATCACCACCAGCTTCCACGGCGCACTGGACTCGGCCAGCCGCTGGCGCAGCCAGCGCCATTGGCGGGTGCCGGTCTCGGTGCCGTGCGGCTCGCGGTAATCGCTGTCCACGGCAAAGATGTGCACAGGGCCCCACACCACATCGTAATAGCGCTCCTGGCCCGGGCCCTCGGGCAGGGTGAAGTAGTCGATGTAGGGTTGCGGCGGCGCGCCGCGACCCCGGCGCGCGTTCCAGTCGTGGTTGCCCAGCGTGGGAAAGAAGCGGTTTACGTCTGCGCCTGCGCCGTACCGGCCTCGATACGGGGCGATGAACTCGTGATAGAAGCGCCCCACGTTGCCGTCCATGGTTTCAGCTGCGCCGTCGGGGTAGTTGTTGTCGCCGGTGGTGACAACGATGTCGGGGTTCCAGCTCTTAACCAACGCGGCCACGTCGGCTGCGGCCTGGCTTCCGTCCCCGAAGTCACCGATCACGGCGATGCGCACCCGGTCTGGCTGGGGCGCCTGGCCGGTCGTGCCCACAGCCGGCACCATGCACATCACCAACACACAAGCGCTTGCCAAAACTAGACGCCCTAGCCCCGCGCGCAGCGAAGAAGCACAAATCCCCAGCATGCGCCGGCCGGCAGGACGTTTTGTCAACTCCCACTGTTTAAGCTGCATTGAACGTCCTCATGCTACGTCGGCTTCATCTGCCAACCACACCCCACCCACCAGCTCCACCTGCAAGTCCAGGCTGCGCTGGAGGACGTCCAGATTGCGGCTGGCGTCCCACAGCTCCATGGCCGCGTCGCCGGCCTCCAACGCCTCGATCTGCAGCCAACCGTTGGGGAGGTCTAGGTGGCAGCGCACGGCCCGCACCACCTGACTGCGACCGCGCTCCAAAAACTCGGCCAGACGCAACATGCCGACCAAGATCGGCAGCGCGTGCTGATCTTCGTCAGTAAACAGAACTCCTAGATCGCCAGCCTTGGGGTTGCCTTTGCGATGATACTGCGCCAGCAAGGCGATCATCGCCAGCTCGCGCGGGGCATAGCCCGGTAGCCCACTGCTGCGAATCATATAGGCCGAGTGGTGGTGGTGATAGTAGTAATCGACGCATATGCCGATGTCGTGCACCATGCCGGCCGCCCAGAGCAACTGGCGATAGCTCGCATCAAGGCCATGCGCCGGTTGGAGCTGGTCGAACAGTTGCAAGCTCAGTGTGGTCACATGACAAGAGTGGACGTTGTCGTAGCCGAACTTGCGCGCCAGGTTCAGCGGGCTAAACTCGCGCAGGTTATCGAACACCGGCTGCGGCTGGCCGACCAAGAAACGCTCGTAGAAGATCCCCTCGCGCAGCCCCTGCTGGCTAACCGTGACCTGCTGAAAGCCGCTGTGCTGCAACAGCGCTGCATAGGCCAAGGCACCGCTCTGAATGATGTCGGCCCGGTCCGAGTCCAGGCCGGCAATGCGCAACCGCTCCTTTTGCGTCATGCGCCAGAAGCGGCCGGCCATCTCCTCAACGCTGGCCGCCGACAGCTCGTACCCGTTGACCATGTCCAGCGGAAAGCCGGTTGCCGCCTGATCGATGCGGGCCAAGTTGCGCACCGTGCCGCCCAACGCCACCAGGCGATCGCCCGGCCGGGCGCAGAACCAATCGACCGGCGCCAACTGCTCGGCCAGAAAGGCGTTGAGCCGCTCCACCGCAGCCGGCTTGGCCCGGTCATAGCCCAAAAAGAGGTCGGTCAGCCGCAGCGCACCCAGCGGCAAGCTGACCGTGCGGCCTGGCAGTCCGCCGCGCACCTCCACGATCTGCGCGCTGCCGCCGCCCAGGTCGACCACAAAGCCCTCGCGCAACCCGGTAGCGTTGATCGCGCCCAGCGCGCCGTAGTAGCCCTCCTCCTCGCCGGAGAGCAGCCGGGGCTCCCAGCCCGTCTCAGCCCGCACCCGAGCCAGAAACGAGGCGCCGTTGCGCGCGTCGCGCACCGCGCTGGTGGCGGTCATGATCACGTCGTCGATGCGCTGCGAACGGCAAAAGCTGGCAAACATGCGCATGGCCTGCTGAGCGCGCTCGATGGCTGCGGCGCGCAACGCCATGCCGTTGCCCATACCCTCCCGCAATCGCACCACCTCGCGCACCTCTTCGACCAGGTGGAACCGCAAGCCTGGATCATAGTCATAAACCACGAGCCGCGTCGTGTTGGAACCTAAGTCGATGATGGCAATGCGGCGGGAACCTGAACCGGCGCTTAGGGACAGAGCCGAGTCTGTTGCGGAGGCGAAGGAGGCAGGTAAGGCAGACACGATAGCTACTCCTGTTGGCTTCAAACCCGGACTGAGGCCTACGACCGCTGGCGCACCGGCCGCAGATCGCACCGACCTGCACGCGAAACACCAACAGCGTCGCTTGGCTCAGCCTCTGTCATTGTACTCCCGCTTGCCAGAGCGCGCAAGACGCATGCCACACCGGGCCACGGCCTCCACTCGGCCGCGGGATAAGCCAAGGGCGTGACGGCGGGTCGCCGACCAGCCCAAGCGCCTTTCCTAGCAGCACAAACGGCCGGTTTGCCAGGCGTCCCTCGCCGCAGTAGAATAGGGCGGAGCTTGAGGGATGGAAGCGATCTACAACGGCGTGACGCACTCCGGGCCGTCCCCTTGACTGGTTGTGCTATTGAGCGAACCCGACCGATCACCTGCGCCAGGTCAGCCTGGCAACCTCACACACGACGACATGGCCACAAGCCACAGCGCCGCCTGGCGTCCCGGCCCAGTAGACACCTCCCGTTTCCTGGCCCGGCTGGGCTTTGCCGATCAGGGGGCGCTGCGGCAGCATGTCGAGCACCTGGCCCGGCCTGAAGCCCAGCCGGCGCTGGCTACCGCCCTGCCCTACCTGTTGCTGGCCCTAAGCGATGCGGCGAGCCCTGACCGCGCCCTGGTCAATCTCGAGCGCTTCGCCGCTGCAGTGCCTGATCAGACTGCGCTCTACCGCTACTTGACCGACGAACCGCGCGCCGTCGAGACGCTTATCACCCTGTTCGCAGGCAGCCAATACCTCACCGAAATCCTCCTGCGCAATCCCGAGTACTTCCCACGCCTGATGGAGCGCCATGGCACGGCGCTCATCAAGGGGCGGGATGAGTTTCTGGTCGACGCGCACGCGGCTGTCGCCCCGTTCTTGGTTGCCGGACAGCCCAGCCCCCCCGCCCTCGACGCCTTGCGCCGCTTTCAGCAGTGGAAGCTGCTGCGCATCGGCCTGAGCGACCTGACCGGACTGCTCGACTTGTCGTCGGTGACGTTGCAGCTCTCGCACCTGGCCGATGCCATTGTGCAGGTGTGTCTGGCCATGGTCAGCGCCCAGACCGGCGCCAACGAAGACAACTTCGTCGTGCTGGCCATGGGCAAGCTGGGCGGCGGCGAACTCAACTACAGCTCGGACATCGACCTGCTCTTTCTGGCGGCGGCGGACGCTGCGGCCTACCAACGCGTTGGCGAGCGCCTGATCAAGCTGCTCACCGAGGTTACCGCCACCGGTTTTCTCTACCGGGTTGACATGCGCCTGCGCCCATGGGGCAAAGTCGGCCCCCTGGTGACATCCGTAGACGGCTATTTGTCCTACCTGCAAAGGCATGCCCGGCTGTGGGAGAAACAGGCTTTGCTCAAGGCGCGGCCTATTGCCGGCAACGAGCAACTGGGCCACGCCTTTCTGCGCCGCGCCGAGCCGCTGCTGTTCAACGTCGAGCCTGAAGCCGTGCGCGCCGACGTGTACGCCATGAAACAGCTCACCGAGGACCACCTGCGCCAGCGCGGGCGCGAATGGGGCGAGGTCAAGCTGGGCAAGGGATCGATCCGCGATGTCGAGTTCGTCGCGCAATACTTGCAACTGGCCCACGGCGGCCAGCACCCTCGACTGCGCACCGCCAACACCCTGGAGGCGCTGACCTACTTGGAGGACGGCGGTTTCCTGGCCAAAGATGAACGCCGCGTCCTGGCAGATGGCTACGTTTTCCTGCGCACCGTGGAACACTACCTGCAAGTTCTGGACTATCGCCAGACCTACACACTGCCATCCGCGCCGGCAGAGCTCGCTTACCTGGCGCAGCGGCTCGGCTTTGCCGGAGCAGACGCCGCCGCCCGCTTTGTAACCCGCTACCAACAGCACAGCGCCGCCATCCGCACCGTCTTTCAACGCCATCTGGCCCCTCAGCCCTTGAATGGTCGGCCCGGCTCAGCGCCGCACAATGACAAAGGAGTCATGCCTATGCCGTCACCGGCGACACCGTCCTCCTCAGCGCACCCGACGCCGACAACCGCCGCCAGCCTCGACCAACACCGGGCGCGCATGGCGCCGGACTACACAGCGATCTTCAGCGAGAGCGAAATCCGGCGCCACGCCGACCTGGCAGAGCGGCTGACCAACCAGAATCCGGTGGAAGTGCGCGCCGAACGCCTGGACGAAGGGCTGTGGCGAGTCACCATCGTCGGCTTTGACTACCTGGGCGAGCTGTCGTTGATCTGCGGGCTGTTGTTCGTCTACGGCTTCAGCATCGTCGATGGCCATGTGTTCACCTACGAGCCTAGAGAAACGGCGACCACGCCGCGCTTGTCTGTGCAGCGGCCGGCGACGCAGCGCGACGAGCGGCGCAAGATCGTCGACGTGTTCACCGTGCGCGCCATGCGGCCTGACGATGATCCCGGCCTGTGGCTGCGCTACGAAGGAGACCTGGCCGCGCTGCTGCGCCTGCTGCAAGAACGACGGCAGACCGAGGCGCAGGGCGAGTTGGCGAAGCGGGTGGGCGTTGCCGTGGCCGCGGGCGAGATTCCCGGCGCCACCCCTACGCTACAACCTGTGACCATCGAGATCGACAACGACTCGTCCGATCGCTACACCATCCTGCGCATCGAGGCGCCCGACACCATCGGTTTTCTCTACGAGATCACCAACGCCCTGGCGCTCAACCGCATCCACATCGCCCAGGTCGTGGTCACTTCAGTGGGCAATCGCGTCCACGACACGCTCTTCATCACCGACGCCCAGGGGCGCAAGATCGAAGCGCGCGACAAACAGCGCGAGCTGCGCGCGGCCAGCGTGCTGGTCAAACACTTCACGCATCTGTTGCCCTACTCGCCGAACCCCGAGGCGGCCCTGGTGCACTTCCACGAGTACTTGGGCGAGCTCTTCCGGCGCCCCAACTGGCCCGACGAGCTGGCCTCGCTGGAGCACCCGGAGGTGTTGAATGCCCTGGCCCAACTGCTGGGCGTCAGCCACTTCCTGTGGGACGACTTCTTGCGCATGCAGCACGAGAACCTCTTCCCGGTCGTGCGCGACATCGCGGCGCTACCGCGGCAGAAGAGCAAAGCCCAGTTGACGGCAGAACTGGACAGCGCGCTGCGCCAGGCCCGGGAGACAGCTCCCTCGGAGCCGGCGCGCCGCGCGGCCTGGCGCGAACAGTTGAACGCCTTCAAAGATCGCGAGATGTTCCGCGTCGACATGCGCAACATTCTGGGCTACATCCCCAACCCGGCGCAGTTCGGTGCGGAGCTGACCGACCTGGTGGAGACGGTGGTTGAGGCGGCCTACCGGCTGTGCGATGAGGAGCTGAGGACGCAATTCGGCCAACCGCTGCGCAGCGATGGCCAGCCCAGCGTGGTCAGCGTGTGCGCCCTGGGCAAGTGTGGCGGCCGCGAGCTGGGCTACGCCTCCGACATCGAATTGCTCTTTGTCTACGACGCCAACGGCCTGACGACCGGACCGCGCGTCACGACGACGGCCGAGTACTACGAGCGGCTGGTGCAGGAGACGGTGCGCGCCATCCGCGCCCGCCGCGAGGGCATCTTCGAGATCGACCTGCAGCTCCGGCCTTACGGCAAGGCCGGCAGCCTGGCGGTCTCGCTTGAGGCGTTTCGTCGCTATTTTGCGCCCGGCGGCGCTGCCTGGAGCTACGAACGCCAGGCGCTGATCAAACTACGGCCGATTGCCGGCGACCCCGGCCTGGGTGAACAAATCCAGACGCTGCGCGACCGCTTTATCTACCAGGGCGAACCGTTTGATGTGGCCGGCATGCGCGCCATGCGCGAGCGCCAACTGCGCCACCTGGTCACCCCGGGCACCATCAACGCCAAATACAGCCTCGGCGGCCTGGTCGACCTGGAATACTTGGTGCAGGGCCTGCAGATCATGCACGGCAGGGATGATCCCAGCCTACGGCTCAGCAACACCAGCGAGGCCATGGCCGCCCTCGCCTGGTCCGGCGTGATCTCCTCCGAGGACTACGCCCGTCTGCGCGCCGCCCATGTCTTTTTGCAGCGGCTGATCGACGCACTGCGCGTGGTGCGCGGCAACAGCAAAGACCTCACTGTGCCGCCGGACGACAGCGAGGAATTCGCCTTTTTGGCTCGCCGCCTGGGCTATGGCCAGAACCCCTCGCTCCTGAGCACCGACCTGCGCGAGCATGTTAGCTGGGTGCAGAAGCTCAGCGCCCGGCTGCTGACTTAGCGCCCTGTCGAAGAGTACCCACTTGGGTAATAGACAAACCCTGCACCCCTCTGATATAGTGTGGCATGCAGGCTCAACAAGCTTGCCTCCGACCGCCGCAAGCCGGTCGGCCCAAAAGAAACACAAATCTGTTGCTCGACAAGGAGACTGAACCCATGCCTCAAACCGTAGCCGACGTGCTGGCGCTGTTGCCGCAGGTAAAAATGGTGGACTTTCGTTTCACAGACATGCCAGGCGTCTGGCAGCACTTCACGATGCAGGCGCGTGACCTGACTGAGGAAACCTTCGAGGAAGGCGTCGGCTTCGACGGCTCGTCCATCCGCGGCTTCAAGGAGATCCACGAGTCGGACATGTTGCTGATGCTGGATCCGACTACGGCCTTCATTGACCCCATCTATGAGACCCCGACCCTGGCGATCATCTGCGACGTGTTCGATCCCATCACGCGCGAGCCTTACTCACGCGACCCGCGCTTCATCGCCCGTCGCGCCGAGGAGTACCTCAAGCAGACCGGGATCGCTGACATCAGCTTTTGGGGCCCGGAGGCCGAGTTCTTTTTGTTCGGCAATGTGCGCTACGGCAGCGGGATGAACCAGTCCTTCTACTACATCGACAGCGCCGAAGGCTGGTGGAACAGCGGACGCGCCGATGGCCAGAACTTCGGCGGCCAGATTCCTCCCAAGCGCGGCTACTTCCCCACCCCACCCACCGATACGCTGCAAGACGTGCGCAGCCAAATCGTGCTGGCGTTGGAGGCGGCCGGTGTGACGGTCGAAGTGCATCACCACGAGGTGGCCACGGCGGGCCAGGCCGAGATCGACCTGCGCTATGACACACTCACACGCATGGCCGACAACATCATGATCTACAAGTACATGGTGAAAAACGTGGCGCGACGCAACGGCTTGACGGCCACCTTCATGCCCAAACCGCTCTTCGGCGACAACGGCAGCGGCATGCACGTGCACCAGAGCTTGTGGAAAGGGTCGTCGAACGTCTTCTTCGACGAGGCCGGCTATGCCCAGCTTTCGGACACGGCGCGCTATTACATCGGCGGTCTGCTCAAGCACGCGCCGGCGCTACTGGCCCTCTGTGCGCCGACCACCAACTCCTACCGCCGCCTGGTGCCCGGCTACGAAGCGCCGGTGAACCTGGCCTTCTCGCAGCGCAATCGCTCCGCGATCTGCCGCATTCCGGTCTATTCCAAGAGCCCGAAGGCCAAGCGCATCGAGTTCCGCGCCCCCGACCCCTCCAGCAACCCCTATTTGTGCTTCGCCGCGCTGCTCATGGCCGGCATCGACGGCATTCAGAACCGCATCGATCCGGGCGAGCCGCTGGAGAAGGACCTCTACAGCCTACCGCCCGAGGAGGCCAAGCTGGTCAAACAGGTGCCTGGGTCGTTGGACGAGGTGCTGAAGGCGTTGGAGAACGACCACGAGTTCCTGCTGAAGGGCGACGTGTTCAGCCTCGACATGATCGAGACCTACATCGCCTACAAACGCGAGGTGGAAGTGGACCCGGTGCGCATGCGCCCCCATCCCGTCGAGTTCGAGCTGTATTTCGACGTGTAGATCCGAAGCGCTGTAATTGCTCCGGCGCCGGGTCCTTGCAACCGATTGCAGCACCCGGCGCCGACGGTTGAGCCGTCGGCCAGGACTGAAGCCGACAAAGGGCGTGGAGGCAGCTCCACGCCCTTTGTGTTTGCTGGAACGCGCTCCTCTGCCGCAAGGTGTTTGCGGTCGGGCTCCAACCGGCGCCTTTCAACGCCGGTCGGGGTCGCTCCGTTCGAGCTCGTAGTAGCACAGATCGCCTTGTCGGGTTATGTCGACCACCTGTAAACCCTGGGCGAAAGCCTCCTCGAACTGTTGGCGGGTGCGCATCCGCCAGTGCGCGGCCAGCGCCATATCGGCAGCCTTGAGCGCTTGAAAATTGGCGGGGACGGCGATGAGGGTCGGGCTCTCCCTCGTTCCGGCCTGTTGCGGGGAGCGGCGGGCCGACGCAAGATGGACATCCTCAACCCGGAGCCGGCTGGTCACGCGCTCACTGGAGATCCACCAGTCAACCTGGAGGCGGTCGCTCGGCAAGCCGGCGTTGAGCTCGTCGCGCATCTCGCCGTAGAGGTTGCGGATGTACGTCTGGCAGACTGCGCCCAACTTGTGGAAGTTGAGGTGCGCGTTGCGCGTTTGCAGCGGATCGAATGTCCAAGTGATCAGGTCAATGCCCTGGGCGAGGACATGCGCCCGTTGGGCCAGTTTAAGCTGGTACCCCAGGCCCTGGTCGCGATAGTCAGGGTGAACGCCGGCCATGTGCGAGCAATGCTTGAGCTTGCCGGCAGGGGTGAAGCCGAGAAAGCCGAAGACGAAGCCAACCAGAGCGTCCCCGTCCACTGCGACCAACAACAGCCCGCCGTTCTTGGCCGCGGTCAACAGCAGATGGGTAGGCACCACCTCAACGTCAGGCAGGCCCCACACTTCGCGCTGCAACTGCTCAACAGCGCGATACTCAGCATGGGTTTGGATCGGGCGGATGGCAATGGACATGGCTGCATTATACTCGGCCTGGCGGTGGGCGCCGAACGCGCGGGCTCCCCGGTGGGCGCCTGGCGACGGCAACATGCGTCGCCGGCCTGCCGCCGCCGTGCGCCGCCTCGGTCTGTTCTTTGCAGCCAAGCGCTCACCGCGGGTACAATCGCGTCAATCCCACATTCCGGAGGTTCCCCATGGCCAGCATCGGCGGTTTCTTCCGCACCCTCAAGGTGATTTGGCAGTTCGGCGACGCCCTGGCTCCTTTGCTGGAGCACTTGGTCGAGACCTTACCGCAGGCCGGACAGAGCATGATCGACAGCGGCAACAGCGCCATCATGGTCAGCAAGGCGCTGCGAGCACAGGGCGGCCTCCCCATCAACGCGCAACAGACGGTCGCCAACGTGGCCGCTGCCGTCGACCAAAGCCGCGCCTTCCTGACCAGTGCCACCGAACAGCTACGCGCCACGGCCGACGAGATCAACGACGTCAAGGTGCCCACCCTCAGCCCCACCTACCACACGTTCAACTTCAGCGGCCTGGGGCTGGGCACCTGGGAACTCGTCACCGGCCTGGGGCTGTCCACCACCAAGCCGTTTCGCGACTTTCACGACGCCTTGGACGAAGCGGCCGGACTGATCGACGACGTCAACGGTCGGTTGGCGCAGGCTGTTGCCAACCTCACCGGCCTGAGCAACGCGCTGGAGACAGCCGGCAGTAACCTGCACGCAGTTGGACAAAGCCTGAAAACCGGGGGCGAAGCTTTGCGGCAAATCGCGTAGCGCAGTCTTGGCCGGACCAGACGCCACAAGCTTGCCGGCCGGCGGCTATGGGCCGGTCGGCTGCAGCCGATGCGCGCGCTTTCAGCCTGCGCCGGGTTGGGTTATAATCTGGGCACAGCCGCAATTGCTCGCCCCTAGCACCTGCTGGGCTCCAGCAGCGTTCTCTCACCATCGATCCGGTGCCGAGCATTTGCGACCGCTTGGCAATCTGAGTCGGCAGCGTGGGCACAGTTGTCAGCACAGAGCCAAGTGCCCGGCATCGCTGGCTGAATAGTTGCGTTTTCACTATGAACCAAGACCACATTCGCAATTTCTGCATCATCGCCCACATCGACCACGGCAAGAGCACCCTGGCCGACCGCCTCTTGCAGGTCACCGGCACCATCTCCGACCGCGAGATGAAGGAGCAGGTGCTGGATTCGATGGACCTGGAGCGCGAAAAGGGCGTGACCATCAAGGCCTCAGCGGTGCGCATGAGCTACACTGCGGTCGATGGCCAGACCTACGAGATGAACCTGATCGACACCCCTGGCCACGTGGACTTCTCCTACGAGGTGAGCCGGGCGCTGCAGGCCTGCGAGGGAGCCTTGCTGGTGGTGGATGCCAGCCAGGGTGTGGAAGCACAAACGCTGGCCAACCTCTATCTGGCCATGGAAGCCGATCTGGAGATCATTCCGGTGATCAACAAGATCGACCTGCCCGCGGCGCGGCCGGACGAGGTGGCCCAGGAGCTAGAGGACTTGATCGGCACGCCGGCCGAAGACATTGTGCGCGTGTCGGCCAAAGAAGGCATCAACATCCAGGCCGTGTTGGAGGCGGTGGTGCATCAGGTGCCACCGCCGCGCGGCAACCGCCACCAACCGCTGCGCGCGCTGATCTTCGACAGTCATTACGACGCCTACAAGGGCGTCGTGGCCTACGTGCGCGTGGTCGACGGCGCCATCGAGCCCGGCCGCAGCCTGCGCCTGATGTCCACAGGTGTGCGCACCGAGCCATTGGAGATCGGCGCCTTTGCGCCCGGCATGAAGCCGGTGCCGTTGCTGGAGGCCGGCGAGGTGGGCTACGTGGCGACCGGCCTCAAGACCGTGCGCGACCTGGCCGTGGGCGACACCATCACCTGGCACGACTTGCCGGCCGAGAAGCCGCTGCCCGGCTACCGACCGATGAAGCCGATGGTCTTCGCTGGGCTCTACCCGGCCGAGAGCGACGACTATGGCCTGCTGCGCGATGCGCTGGAAAAGCTGCAGCTCAACGACGCCTCCCTGGTCTACCAGCCAGAGACAAGCCAGGCCCTCGGCTTTGGCTTTCGCTGCGGCTTCCTCGGCCTCTTTCACATGGAGATCATCCAGGAGCGGTTGGAGCGGGAATACGATCTGGACATCATCTATACGGCGCCGAGCGTGGAGTACGAGGTGACCAAGACTGACGGGACGGAGATCGTCATCGACAGCCCGGCCGAGCTGCCTGAGCCCAACTTCATCCGCGAGATTCGTGAGCCCTGGGTGCGCATCGAGGTCTTCACGCCCACCGATTACATCGGCACGGTGATGGATATGGTCACCAAGAAGCGCGGCCAGTTCCTCAGCCAGGAGTACCTGGACACCCGCCGCGTGTTGCTGCACTACAAGATGCCCCTGGCCGAAATTCTTACCGACTTCTACAACGACCTGAAGGCGCGCACACGCGGCTACGCCAGCCTCGACTACCATTTCGACGAGTACCGACCGGCCGACATGGTCAAGCTGGACGTGCTGGTGAACGAGCAGCCGGTGGACGCGCTGAGCATCATTGTGCACCGCGACGACGCCTATCGCAAAGGCCAGCGGCTGGTGAGCAAGATGAAGGAGGTCATCCCGCGCCAGCTCTTCCTGGTGCCGGTGCAGGCCGCCGTGGGCAACAAGGTCATCAGCCGCGCCAACGTCCAGCCGATGCGCAAGGATGTGCTGGCCAAATGCTATGGCGGCGACGTCACCCGCAAGCGCAAATTGCTGGAGAAACAGAAGAAGGGCAAGAAGCGCATGAAGATGGTGGGGTACGTCGAGATCCCGCAGGAAGCGTTCATGTCGGTGCTGAAGCTGGACGAGGAGTGACCCCAGGCCGATAATCGGTGACCAGTAAGCGGTGAGCGACCGATCTCCCTTGGCCAGGCACTGATCACTGCCTACCGTTTACCATTCCCCCTCTACCGCTCACCATGTCCACCCCTCCCGCCACCCTCGGCGCGCTGCTGCGCAAACATGGCTTGCAGCTCAAGAAGGGCTTAGGCCAGAACTTCTTGGCAGACCCAATCCACCTGGACCGCATTGTGGCGGCGGCCGAGCTGACGCCTGCCGACGTGGTGCTCGAAGTCGGGCCGGGCGTGGGCACGTTGACCGCGCGGCTGGCTGCCCGGGCCGGCCGCGTCGTGGCCGTGGAACTGGACGCCAGTCTGCTGCCCGCTTTGCAAGAGGCGCTGGCAGGCTACGACAACGTTACGATCGTTCACGGCGATATCCTGCAGCTGGATCCCGCGCAGTTGTCAATGGCCCGTGGTCAACGGCCAATGGCCGTTGGCGACAACGCTCTGCTGGATGACAGTCGACTAACGGCCGCGCGGGCCCAGACGCTCAGCACAGCGTCACTGCCCGTTGACAATTCCCCATTGACCATTGGCTATTACAAAGTAGTCGCCAACCTCCCCTACTACATCACCTCGGCCGCCATCCGCCATCTGTTGACTGCCCAGCCGCCGCCCGCGCTGCTGGTGCTGACCATGCAGCGCGAAGTGGCGCAGCGCATCGTCGCTCAGCCGCCGGCGATGAGTCTGCTGGCAGTGAGCGTGCAGTTTTACGCGCAGCCGGAGATCGTGGCGCGCATCCCGGCCGGCGCGTTTGTGCCCGCGCCCAAGGTCGACTCCGCCATCCTGCGCTTACGACCATGGCCACAGCCCCCCGTGGACGTCCCCGACGTTGCGCATTTCTTCGCCGTGGTGCGCGCCGGCTTTGGCCAACGGCGCAAGCAACTGCGCAACTCCCTCAAGGCGGGCCTGGCCTTGCCGGGGGAGATCGTCGAGGCCGCTTTGCAGCAGGCTGCCATTGCGCCCGATCGACGCGCCGAGACCCTCACCCTGACGGACTGGGCGCGGCTGGCGCGTGCGATCCCGCACGCCTAGATCGTCGCCACAAGCCGGCATAGGCGCGGCCCCGTAAATGCCGTTTCAAGAACCCGGTAGCCGGAAGATCGCGGGGATGCTCGCCAGAGCGAGCAGACCGCCGGCAGCGAAGGCGGTGGTGAGGCCAGCCCGGTCGGCCAGGAAGCCAACGGCCCAAATGCCCAGAGCTTGCAAGAGGAAGGCAATAGCCAAATAGGTGCCGTTGGCCAGCGCGCGATTGGCGGGGAACTGGTCCTGCACCAGGGCCAGAATCACGGGCTGGGGCGAGATGGCGCTGAAGCCCAGCAGCAGCAACAACGGCAGCGCCAGCCAGGTGGGGCCATACACAAAGAGGAAAAGCAAGAAAGGCGCCAGGCTGGTCAGCAACAGCAAAATGCGCTTACGCCCTAGCCGGTCGCTCATCGTACCGGTGAGCAACGCGCCGGCCACCCCGGCTGCTTGCAAGATGGTGAGCGAGGCGGCTGCCAACCACAGGCTGGCCGACCGTTCATCGCTCATGAAAATGGGCAAGTAGGTGGTCAGGGCGGCGATCAGAAAGGCTCGGCCGGCCAACAGCCAGATCAGGACCGGGAAGATGCGCCAGGCCTGCCGCCGGAAGCCGGCCAGGTGCATCTCGCCTGTTGAGCGCGGCGTTGGGGCCACGCGGCGCAACAAGACGAACAGGATGGCCGACATCAGCCAGCCCACCGCGGCCAGGCGCCAGATGCCGGCCAGGCCGAACCAGGCTACCCCAGCCACGGCCACCAGCGGGCCGATTGCCCGCGCCAGCTCGCCCGAGGCCATGAAGATGCTCATGCCCGCGCCCACGCGTTGTCCGGACACCCTGGCCACCATGGCCGGCGCGGGCGCGTGAAAAGCGGCAATGCTGACACCGCCTGCCAGCAGCAGCAAAGCCAAGGTGAGGTAAGTCGGGGCCAGGCCGAGGCTGCTGAAGATCGTCGCCGTGATGCCGGGCGCCAGGATGACGAAATAGCGCACGCTCACGCGGTCGGCCAGGTAACCGAGGAAGGGGTTGAGCAGGCTGGGCAACTGGGTGAAGATGGCCAGGCTGCCAGCCAGCGCATATCCGATGCCCAGTTGCGTCTGGATTAAGGGCAACAGGGGAGCCAGGAAGGCCGTGTAGCTGTCGTGGACGAGGTGACCGGCGCCGATCGTGGCGACTTGTTCGACCTGAAAAGCGTCCAGCGCTGTGACAGCATCGGCGGAGACCGAGGATGCAGCTACGGATGGGTTGGACATAGGTTCACAGTATACCGCCGTGAACGCCAACAGCGCAATATTGACAGCGCGCCGCTGCACACATTGACAGGCAAGAGCCACTCAAGTACCATATCCCCTCACCATGACACTCACTACCCTCGCCGATGGGCCTCTCATTCGCTGGCTGGCAGCGCACTGGGAGCCTCTGCTGCTGGCCGTGCTGTTGCTCGGAACCGCTTTCTGGGTCTTCCGGTCTGCGCTGGCCCAGTACAACTACATCTTCTTTCCTGCGCGTGCCGTGCGCAATGCCTTTCTGAAGGCGCTGGCGATGACGGCACTGCTCTATGCCATCTACGCAGTGCCAGATTGGTTGGCGCAGGTGTTGCTTCCTCCTGGCAAAATCCGCTCATTATCGTTTGTTGTTTCTATTTTGCTTTTCGATGCGCTCTGGGACGGTGCAAGTCGTCGGTTGGATCGGTTGTTTGTCGGGCGCTAAGCGCAGGAAGGCCTGCCGGCGCCGGCAGGCAACGCGGAAGCTACACCTCAACCCCGACGACCATCCAAGGGCGGCCCTTCACGCGAGTTAGAAAGACGGTCACGACCTGCCCCCCCGGTGTCGTCTTGAGCCGGCGGCGGAACTCGTCAGGGTCGATGGCCGAGCCACGCTTCTTGACCACCACGGCGCCGGTCTGCAGCTCACGCAGCCAACGGTTGAGCGTTTTCAGATGAAACGGCCCCTGGCGCAACACGCGCCAGGCGCGCGCGAAGGGGGTTGCGGCAAGCTGATCGCTGGTCAGGTAAGCGATGGTGGGGTCAAGCTGGGCCGCGCCAAGCTGCGTGGCCAGGTGCTGCACCAGGGTGGCGCGAATGACGGCAGGGTCAGGTTCTAGCAAGTAGGTAAGCGGTTCGGCGATGGGCGGTGCGCTCGGCCGCGCGTTGCTGTCCAGGCGGAAAGGGCCGGGCAACACCGTTGCCCACCTAGCCGCACCGGTGCGCAGGTCGCCAAAGCGCAGCAGTGCCTCTTTCATGTGGCCGCGCTCGGAGATGAACTCAACCTCGGCGTCGGCGGGGATGTCTTCGTCGGCGATGCCCGGCATGGTCTTGACGGCCAGGGTCGGGATGTGGTCGAGCAAAGACAACACGGCGGCCAAGGGCGGGTCCATGTCGGCCAGGCGGAAAATGCGCTGCTCGCCGGCGCGGCGGCTGGGGTCGACGAAGGCGGCGTGGAGAGGGTGGGGGCTGCCGGGACTCTCCCTCTCCCCCTGGGAAAGGGCCGAGATGAGGGCGCGCCAGTCGGCACATACCACCTCCACTCGCTCCGCCACCCCGCAAGCCGCTACATTCGCCACTGCAAGGCGGGCGCGCACCGGATCGCGCTCGACGGCCAAGACGTGCAGCCCCGCCTCGGCCAAGGCGATCGTGTCTGCGCCCAGGCCGCAGCCTAGATCCGCGACCCAGGGAGGATGACCGGCAACCGGTGAACGAAGGAGGAGGTCGGCAAATTGCTGCGCGCGATAGACGGCGACGGCGCGGCTGCTGGCTTGCTGCAGCCCATCGTCGGTGAGGAGGAGGCGTTCGGGGTGCGAGAACTTATCGCCGGCCTTGCGGCGCAGCCGGGCTTGATCCAGCAACGCCGCCGCCTGCTCCGGCGACCAAGTGCAGCGTAGCGCCGTCAGCAGCTCCAGGCTGGCCCGCTCGCTCAGGTCTTGGCTTGCGAGCTGCGCCAGGGCTGACTGTGCTTCAGCCGTCAACAGAAAATCAATCAGTTCTGGCGTCAGGGCAACCATGACAGACCCTTAGGCCCGGTCAGCGGAGCCGAATGCAGGTGCCATCTTCACCTGCCGCGGGGGCCCAGGCCAACATGCGCATGCAGATCGTGTCGTAAGGCTCGCCGTACTGGCGCGAGACCTTGCGGCTAAAGGGGCCGCCGCTGCGCAAGTCGATATGTTTGGGCTGAGCCAATCTTGGCGGGCACGTGGGGTAGGACTCCGGCGCCAGCTGGCATGGCACTGCGCTGATCAATCCCTTGGGCAAAAGCTCATCGTAAAGGTGCTGCCAGAGCCGATTGAGCAAACCACTGTTGCGCCCCTTAGGCGACTCGCCAATGAGGGCGTCCATTGACGCCTGAGCCGTACCGGCAAACTCCCCGGGCAGCGACACCAAGCGATGCGTACCGTCCAAGGCACGCGTGCAAAGGGTCTTGCGCGCGTTGCCGCGGTAGATAGGCGATGCGGCCCGTAGTTTGCCTGTGAGTTTCATGGCGGCTCCTTCAGCCGGAATTTCCGAGTTGCAGACATCCCAAGCAAGCAAGCCTGGCGTCCAGATCGCTTGATGGTAACTGCTCAGGTGCCGGGCATTTGTAGGCGATTTGCGACCTAGGTTGGCTTCGCAGACACGTTTGCAAACCGGAATCCAAATGCCCGGC
>DAOUBX010000289.1:0-5011 GCA_034432445.1 Anaerolineales bacterium | reverse complement strand
CCAACGGTTCGAACACCGCTTGCGGTGCAGCGGGGCTGCGCGTGCCTTCGGTCGCTGCGACCTCACCGGCGGCTGCGGCAGGAGCGGCTGGCGCCGCCGGCGCAGCCGGGGTTGCTGCGCCGCCGCAGCCGGCCAGCGCCAGCAGGGCCACCAGCAACAGAACGGTGAGGGTTGTGAAACGGTGCATCAGAGTTTCTCCTTGAAATGTGGATTGGATGGGTCTAGGACTGCCGGTCCTTTGCCAACAAACGTGACTATTCAGGTGCCGGACACTTACGACCGGTTTACAGCTTGAGCCGGCTCTGCAGACGCCCTGGCCAGCGCAGCCTGAAGTGCCCGGCACCTAGGACTGAATAGTTGCCAAAAATCAACCGCTGCGCTCGAACGGCTTGGTCAGCGCGGCCGGCGCGCGGACACGGCCAGAGGCAAACACCAACACGACGATGGTGAGCACGTAGGGCAGCATGATCGCCAGGTCGGAGGGGATGGGAATGCCCTTGACCTGAACCCAGAGCTGCAAGGCGTTGACGGTGGCGAAGAGCAGGGAGCCGAAGAGCACGCCCAGCGGACGCCAGCCGCCGAAGTAGACCAGGGCCACGGCGATGAAGCCCAGGCCGTTGGTCAGGTTGTCCTGCCAGACGTTCAACAGGCTGATGCTGAGGGTGGCGCCGGCCACGCCGGCCATGGCTGCGCCGAAGATCACGCCGAAGTAGCGCACGCGATTGACGTGCACACCCAGCGAGTCGGCGGCCTCTGGATTGTGGCCGACGGCCCGGATCTTCAAGCCCAGCGTGGTCTTGTCGAAGAGGAACCAGGTCACCGGCACCATCAGGTAAGCCAGGTAGACCAGGATACTGTGGCGGAAGAAGATCTCGCCGATCACAGGGATATCGCCGAGGATGGGGATGCGCAGCTCGGGGAAGCCGGAAACGCCCTTGACCGAGCCGATCATCACTCGGAAGAGCAGGCTGCTGAGGCCCAGGCCAAAGAGATAGAGGCCGATGCCGCTGATGCCTTGCTCGGCCTGGAGAGTAACGCTGACGATGGCCATCAACACGCCCATCAGGATGCCGACAACGATGGCTGCGGCCACGCCCAACCACAGATTGCCGGTCTCAAAGACGACGTAGAACGCAGCAAAGGAGCCCATCAACATGATGCCGTCGACGCCCAGGTCGAGCACGCCGGAGCGCTGCGAGACCATTTCGCCTAACGCCGCGAAGAGATAGGGCGCTGCCAGGCGGATGCCGCTGTAAAGAATGCCGATGATCACCGAGGCTTGGAACAGATCACTGATCATTGACGGCCTCCTGTCCCATGGTCAGGGTGGTCTGCGCCGGCCCCGACAGCTCCTTTTCGCCGACCGCCCGTCCGCGGCGCCGAGCCCGCCGCCGCACAAAGTAGTCGCTGGCCACCACGAAGAGCACGATCAGGCCGTTGACGGCCACCACCAGGGAGCTGGGCACCTGTACCGTGCGCTGCATCTTGTCGGCGCCCACCAACAAGCCGCCGAAGATGATCGAAGCCGGAATGGCGCCCAGCGGATGCAGCTTGCCGAACAGCGCCGCCACGATGCCGCTGAAGCCATAGCCGCCCGACAGCCCTTCGATCATGCGATGGTGGACGCCGGTCACCTCCACGGCGCCGGCCAGACCGGCGAACGCGCCGCTGAGGATCATGGCCAGGGCCATGTAGCGCCGCACCGGGATGCCGGCATAGCGCGCGGCCGCCGAGTTGAGGCCCACCGCGCGGATGCGATAGCCGATGGTCGTGCGCCAGAGAAAGATGTAGACCAGGATCGCCAGGATAATCGCCAGGATCAGGCCGCTGTGCAACAAGGTGCGCGGCACCAGACGCAGCAGCCACACCTGCTCAGGCAGGGTGGCGCTCTGCGGCACATTGGTGCCGGCGGCGATCTGCTCGGGGTCGAGCATCGGCCCGCGCAGCAGATAGTTCATCAACTGCAAGGCGATGGCGTTCAACATCACCGTGCTGAGGATTTCGTTGACGCCAAAGCGGGCCTTGAGCACGCCGGCAATGCCGCCCCACAGCGCGCCGGCCGCCACGCCCGCGCCCAGCGTCAGCGGAATCAAGATGATCCCCGGCCATGTAGAGAAGGTTAGAGCCACTGCCGTAGCCGAGATCGCGCCAACAATGATCTGCCCTTCGCCGCCGATGTTAATCACGCCGCCGCGGAAAGCGATACAGATGCCCAACGCGACCAGCAAGAGTGGCGTGGCCTTGGTCAGGGTCTGGGTGATGCCGCTGACCGTGCCAAACGCGCCCTGGAGCATGGCACTGTAGGCTTGGATGGGGTTTTTGCCCAGCAACAGCAACAGCACAGCGCCAAAGGCCAGCGCCAGCAGGGTTGCCAGCACGGGCAACATGGCGTCAAACAAGCGGTCAGCCGTCTGACGTCCGGATGAGCTTTTCGTGCTCATGGGCGGATGCTCCTTTGCATGAGCTAACGTCAGACCCTTGGGGTTTGCGGTAAACCCCAAGGGTCTGGATGCGGACATCAGCTATAGCCCTCACTGAAGATGTCGATCATCAGCTTGGGATCGCCCAGCGGGTAAAGGATCGGGCAGGTGCAGCCGTGGTCGATGTACTCACGCACTTTGGCTTTGACCTCCTCGGGCGAGCCGCTGGCCGTACACATCTGCACCACGTCGTCGGGCACCAGGTGCATGGCGGCCTCGATCTCCTCGTCGGTGGCCGGCCAGGTCAGCACCTGATGGATCTCGTCCAGCAGCTCCTGGCTGACGCCGCTGGCCTTCATCAGGTGCGGCTGCTGGCCCAGGTACTGGGTCATCATCTTGCGCGCGCCGTCCAGGGCTTTCTTGCGGTCGTAGTCCACCGAGCAGATCATGAGCTGCGGCCGGTCGATGTCGTCGATGCTGCGGCCGGCCCGCTTGGCGCCGCGCTCCAAGGCGTCCATGGCCTCCAGGTTGTACTTGGGCGCCACCAGGTAGTTCAGCACCACGCCGTCGCCGATCTCGCCGGCCAGCTCCATCATCTGCATGCCGGTGGCGCCGATGTAGATGGGCACGTTGCGCGGCTCTTTGCGGCCATGCACCACGTCCAGCCGCACGCCGTCGACATGGTGGAACTCGCCGTGGAAGGTGACCTCCTTCAGGGTTAGCAGCTCGCGCAGCACGGTGACGGTCTCGCGCATGGCCAGCAAGGGCTTGCGCCGCTCGATGCCCACCTTCTTGGCCAGCGGGTCCCACCAGGCGCCGATGCCGCAAATGATCCGGTTGGGGGCCAGGTCGTCCAGAGTCAAGAAGGTGGCGGCCAGCAGGCCGATGTTGCGGGTCCAGTTGTTGATGACGCCGCTGCCTACCTTGAGCCGGGTGGTGTGGGCGGCGAAGGCGGCCATGGGCACGATGGCGTCGCGCACCAGCCGGCTCTCGGCCTGCCACACCGCCTCGAAGCCCTTAGCCTCGGCGTACTTGGCGAGCTCGATGCCCTCGGACAGGTCGTGGGCATCCTGCAAATAGAGCGCCATGCGGTCAGTCGACATGTGGGGGGTCCTCCTTGCTGGCGAGATGTTGCGGTTGACAGGGCAACCGAAAGAGCATACGATAGCGTCGTCACACGTGAGTGCTGGGAGACAGGACGACCATGACAACGGAAACAATCATTGATGTCGATGAGGCTTTACTGAAGCGGCTAGAGCGTTTCGTTCCGGCAGAGGGTCTGAGCGCCCTGGTTGCCCAGTTGCTTGAAGAACGAGTTCAGCAACTGGAGCGCGCCGCTGTCGATGCCGCCATGCAGGAAGGCTATCTGGCCACCCGCAGCGATCGCAGAGCGCTCAACGCCGACTGGGAAGCCATCGATGGCGAAAGTTGGTCAGCTACGTTCTAGGTCGCTGACTTCCGGGTTGACGCAGTTCGACAGCGGCCTTCCTTGCACGCCGGCCAGCAGGTTCTCCGACGCCATGGTCGCCATCTTGGCGCGGGTGGCGATGCTGGCGCTGGCGATATGGGGCACGACGATGCAGTTGGGCAGGTGTACCAGGGGGTGGTCGGCCGGCAGCGGCTCCGGCTCGGTCACGTCCAGCGCGGCGGCGGCGATCACGCCGGTACGCAGGGCGTGCAGCAGCGCGTCGTGGTCCACCACGCCGCCGCGCGCGGCGTTGATCAGGATGGCGGTGGGCTTCATCTTGGCCAGCGCAGCAGCGTCGATCAGGTGGTAGGTCTCGGGCGTCAGGCTGGTGTGCAGGGTGACGAAATCGGCCTCGGCCAGCAGAGTGTCCAGGTCGGCGTAGCTGGCGCCCAGGGCTTGCTCGGCCTCCGGTTTGCGCTGCCGGCTATGGTAGAGGAGGCGCATGCCAAAGCCGCTGGCCCGCCGAGCCACGGCCTGGCCGATGCGCCCCATGCCGACGATGCCCAGCGTCGCGCCGTGCACGTCCAGCCCCAGCAGCGCAGTCGGGCTCCACGTGACCCACTGGCCGGCCCGCACGTAGTCCACGCCCTCGACCACTCGCCGCGCGGCCGCCAGCAGCAGCGCCCAGGTTAGGTCAGCCGTGGTCTCGGTCAGCACGCCGGGCGTGTTGCCCACCGGGATGCCGCGGCGGGTGCAGGCGGCGACGTCGATGTTGTCCACGCCCACCGCCATCTGGCTGACCACCCTGAGCCGCGGCGCGGCGTCCAGCAGCTCGTCGTCGATGCGGTCGGTCAGCAGGCAGAGCAGGCCGTCCTTGTCGGCCACCCGCTGCAACAGCACGTCGCGCGGGATGGGCAGGTCGCTGTCCCACAGGTCGACGTCGCACTGCCCGGCCAGCAGATCGAGGCCGGGTTGAGGGATGCGGCGGGTGACGAGGACAGAGGGTTTCATATAGCTTGCTGGGTCGGTCCGGCTACCAGCCGGATATCACATTCAAAGGCAGGGGGCACGTTGATTGGAGATTGACAAAATGATCCAGCTATCAGTTGGACATGCGAAGCGTGTGCTGGCGGCGACCGCCGGGGGCTGAAGCCCCCGGCTGGTGAACGGCGCCCCGTCAACG
>DAOUBX010000288.1:0-5307 GCA_034432445.1 Anaerolineales bacterium | reverse complement strand
GGCTTGCCGCCGCCGTTGGTCTATTTTCTTAGATCGACCTACGGCGCCGATCGGGACTCAAGGCCTAGTATTTTTTGACGATGTTGCGATAGGCCAGGGGCTGGCGGCACTGGAGAATCTGCGAGGCCTCGCGCGTGCGGCGCACGTCGTCCAGGTCGACCGTGGCGATGGCGTAGCCTTCCACCGGGTCCTCTAGGTTGGTGTACAGCTCGGCGTTGGGGCCGACGATCATGGAGTCGCCGCAGAAGGCGTAGCTCGGCTCCTCGCCAGCGCGGTTGGCGGCCGCGATGAAGACGCCGTTTTCGCACGCCCGGGCCAGGTTGAACGCGCGCCATTGGGCGTTTTCGTCGATCTGCCAGTTGGCGCTCACCGCGATGATCTCTGCGCCGTCGAGGGTCAAGCTGCGTGCCGCTTCGGGGAAGGCCAGGTCCCAGTCAAGGAGCAGGCCCAGGCGGCCCGGTCCAGTGCGGAATTCCAGGTCAAAGGTGATGAAGCGGTAGCCGTTGCGAAAAGCCAGTCGCTCCTCGCCCTTCAGATGCACCTTGCGATAGCTGCCCACCAGCTCGCCTTCCGGTCCCAGCAGGACGGCGGCGTCGTAGAGGATGCTCTCGACGCGCTCTTTGAGCACCATGCCGAAGGCGATGTGCACCCGGTATTCGCCGGCGCGCTTGGCCAGGTAGTTGACGGTGTGGCCGGGCACGTATTCGGCCAGCTCGGTGAAGCGCGGGCCGCATTCATAGCCGGTGGTGGCCAGCTCCGGGAAGACGATCAGATCTACTGGCTGTTCCTTGCAGATGCGATCCACGAACTCGGCCATGCGGCGCAGGTTCTCCTCGATGTCGCCCAAGACCGGCTTCATCTGGACGAGGGCAACGGTCACTTCTCGCATGAGGTATTGACTCCTTGTAACTATTCAGGTGCCGGGCACTTGCGACCGGTTTACAGCTTGAGCCGGCTCTGTAGACGCCCTGGCCGGCGCAGCCTTAAGTGCCCGGCACCTAGGGCTGAATGGTTGCGACTCCTTTAGTTTTCTGTCTTTCTGTTTCCCAGGAACTCGCGGTTTCCGGGAAACGCCGAGGGCTGGGCCCTTCCCAACCGAAGCGCTGCCAGTCAACATAACCCGCGGCGTCGAATTCTACGCCCTCGGCTTCCAAGAGCATGCGCTGCTCGTCGGCGCTGTGGCGCAGGTTGCTGATACTGATCCGTCCCTGGCTGTTGATGACGCGCTGCCACGGCACATCGTTCTCCTCGCGCTCCGCCAGCGACGCCAGCGCCCATCCGACGGTGCGCGCTGCGCGTGGGTGGCCCAGCAGCGCGGCGATCTGGCCGTAGCTCGCAACCTTGCCGTGCGGAATCTGGCGCACAACAGCGTAAACCTGCTCGAAAAAGGATGGCATGGCTGGGCAATCTCTCCTCGCAAAGCACCAACGGTGAAGCGCACAGCCGCTTCCGGCAATAGAGATCCGCTCGCAGCGACTCGGGTTACGAGTCACGGATTACGCATCATGTGCTGCAGGTCAGGCCGCGGACCGCTGCGCCTCAACCAACTGCTTGAGCTGCCGCCAATCGTCCGGTGTGTTGGCATTGCTAAAGCTGCGTCCCTGGGGATCGAAGATGGCGATCTCTGCGGCCTCCACGTAGCGTATCCGCACATCCGCATAGAACGAGATGAGGCGCAGGTCGTCGGCCGCCAGGCGTTTCTCGATGGCCGGCAGACACCCTTTGCTGTATAGGGCGTGCAGGGGCTCGAGGGCGCCATCTCGCCGCGGCACGACGGCATCGTAGCCGGGGCTGAGTACGGTCATGTAGCGCACCAGCCCATGATCCACCAGAGGCATGTCGCAAGCCACTGCCAGGGCCCACTCGCAGCGCGCGGCCAGGAGCCCGGCGTGCAGGCCGGCCAGCGGCCCTTTGCCCACAAAGTGGTCTCGGGTGTGACGGATGTCAAGATCGTTGTACAGCTCAGGCGTGTTGGTCACCAACAGCAGATCCTCGCTCAAGGGGTGCAGGTGTTGCACGACGTGGGCGATCAGGGATCTGCCGTCATCGAGGGGCAAGAGCGCTTTGTTCACGCCCATGCGCCGGCTGGCACCGCCAGCCAGAATGATCACGCTAATAGGTTGCACAGGCTGCCCGCAGACTTCACACTCGCCTGAAACAGCGAAAGCGGGCGCCTATCAGACGCCCGCTGGCTGGACAGTTAGTGGTTCAACCGGTTGCCTGGCCACAGCCAGACACCGGGTGGGCGATTGGCAGTTAGCTCAGGAAGCGCCGTGCGCCTTAAGGAACGCCACGGCCTCGCCGACGGTCGTGATCGACTGCGCCTGCTCGTCGCTGATTTCGCCGCCGAACGCTTCTTCGAAGGCCATGATCAACTCCACCAAATCCAGGGAGTCGGCCTCCAAATCCTCTCGGAAGCTGGCTTCAGGGGTGACTGCATCGGGATCAACCCCTAGCTGTTCAACGATAATTGCCTTGACTCGCTCAAAGATCGGATCTGACATGAGGATGTGCCTTCCTATGGTGTGATTAAATGGTAGTTTGCGCTATTCTAGCAGCGCTCGGCTCGCCTGTCAACTTCATCAGAACTTCTATGCGGCGGCCCGGCGGGCGACGACCGGTCATTTGACAAGTGTGATCAGGCGTGGCAACATGGAAGCCCGCAACCGGCATGTGTGTTGTTCGCTACGGTCTTGTCGGCCAACCCTTGCTACACTGGGCGCTGGCATCCGGTGAGTGGAACACCCTGCCGCAGCAAAAGTTACGGGAGACAAAAAGTTGGACCATAAGGCACGCAAAGCTGATCATATTCGCATCAATCTGGAAGAGAACGTTCAGTTCCCTCGCCTGACCACGGGATTGGAGCGCTATCGCTTCGTTCATCAGGCGCTACCAGAGCTTGACCTGGCAACCATCGACACCTCTAGCCCCTTGCTGGGGAAGACATTGCGCTTGCCGCTGCTGATTTCCTCCATGACCGGCGGCACCGAGCGCGCAGAGCAGATCAACCGCAACCTGGCCATCGGCGCGCAAGCGCGCGGCATTGCGATGGGGCTGGGCTCACAGCGCACCGGCTTGGAGGTGGCGGCTACGGCGGACACGTTCCGGGTGCGCCGAGAGGCGCCGGATATCCTGCTGCTGGCCAACCTGGGCGCCGTGCAGCTCAACAAGGGCTATGGCGTCGATCACTGCCGTCGCGCCGTCGATATGATCGAGGCCGACGCGTTGATCCTGCACCTCAACCCGCTGCAAGAGGTGCTTCAAGCCGACGGCGACTGGAACTGGATCGGCCTGCTGGGCAAGATCGAGCAGGTCTGTCGCGGCGTGGGCGTGCCCGTGGTGGTGAAGGAGGTCGGTTGGGGCATCAGCGCTGACCTGGCGCGGCGGCTGGCTGAGGTGGGCGTCGCCGTGATCGACGTTGCCGGCGCGGGCGGCACCAGTTGGAGCGAGGTCGAATACTACCGGGCGCCGAGCGAGCGGCTGCGCCGCTTGGCCCGCGCCTTTGCCGACTGGGGCATCCCCACCGCCGAGAGCCTGGTTGCCGTGGGCCAGGCGGCGCCGCACCTGCCGCGCATCGCCAGCGGCGGCATCCGCGATGGCATCGACGTGGCCAAGTGCCTGGCCCTGGGCGCCAGCGCGGCCGGCCTAGCGTCGCCGTTTCTCAAGGCTGCCGCCGACTCCGCCGAGGCAGTGGTTGAGACCATCGATTTGCTGGCCGATGAGCTGCGCATTGCCATGTTCTGCGCCGGCGCGCGTGATGTGGTTGCGCTGCGCGAGCCGGGGCGGTTGGTGAACGGTGAACGGTGAAGGAGGACTCGCCCCAACCCCCGGATTGCGAGTTACGCGGTGCACATCACTGCCACTGCACCCCTTTCTGACCAGAGAACAACTCTAGAGCCACTCTGATGACCAAGCATATCTTCGAGCGCTATCTTCCTTTGATCGAAGCTGAAATGCAGCGCGTGATCGGCAACGCCGAGGGGATGTATGCCGGCCACTACGGCATGCTGCGTTACCACATGGGCTGGGTCGATCAGGCCATGCAGCCGGTCGTGGTGAACAGCGGCAAGCGCATCCGTCCGGTGGCCTGCCTGCTGGCCTGCGCGGCCGTGGGCGGCGCTGTGGAGGACGCTCTGCCCGCCGCGGCCGCTGTGGAGCTGCTGCACAACTTCTCGTTGATCCACGACGACGTTGAGGACGACAGCCCGACGCGACGCCACCGCCCGACGGTGTGGGCGCTGTGGGGCGTGCCACAGGCCATCAACGCCGGCGATGCCATGTTCACCCTGGCGCGGCTGGCGCTGCACGGCCTGGCCAGCCGGCCGATCTCTCCCGCCGTGGCGATGGACGCCTGCGCGATCTTCGACTACGCCTGTCTGCGCCTGACCGAGGGGCAGTACCTCGACATGTCCTTCGAGGGGCGACTGGACGTGACCGTGGACGAGTACCTCACCATGATCGAGGGCAAGACGGCCGCGCTGCTCAGCGCCAGCATCGAGCTAGGCGCTCTGGTAGGCGGCGCAGACGAGGCCGCGCGCCGTCAGTTGGCCGAGTTTGGCCGCAACCTGGGCCTGGCCTTCCAGATGCAGGACGACATCCTGGGCATCTGGGGTGACGAGGCCGTTACCGGCAAGTCGGCGGCCAGCGACATCCTGGCGCGCAAGAAGTCGTTGCCGGTGGTGTATGCGCTGGAAAACCCCCGCGTGGGCGAGGCGTTACGCGTTCTGTATGCCCAACCAATTGAGCCGGCCGGCGTGCCGGCCGTGCTCGATCTGTTGGCGCAGGCCGGCGCGCAAGAGTACACGGCTCAGGCCGCGCACGCCGCGCACCAGGCGGCGCTGGATGCCCTGCAGGCCAGCGGTGTGCTAGAGGACGGCAACGACGCCGGTCACGCGCTGTTGCAGATGGCGGAGATGTTGTTGGGGCGCCGGAGTTGATCCACCGATGCACTGTTTTGAGTGCTGTGAGAAGTCAAGTTCCTAAAGGCGCAGGGTTTCGCGGAGATCAGACAGAGCGGCAGTCACTTGACCTAATGGCACCCTGCACGTCAAGTGGCCGTCACCGTGCCGATGCATACAGGCGTGGGTAGGAGGCAAGGCTGGCTGTGCGCATCCCTCAAAGACGGACGCGGGCTTCTGCGTGAAGGATTACCTCAAGCGTCGCCAGGCTGGACCGAGTTCCCCTCCGCATCTGTCGTCGTTCCTTCTACGTAACTATTCAGGTGCCGGGCACTTGCGACCGGTTCCCAGCTTGAGCCGGCTCTGCCGACGCCCTGGCCAGCGCAGCCTTAAGTGCCCGGCACCTAGG
>DAOUBX010000287.1:0-4564 GCA_034432445.1 Anaerolineales bacterium | reverse complement strand
GCACGCCCAGGATCAGAGTAGCGGCCCGCGCCAGCGGCGACAACGGTCTCGGGTCGTCGGCAAGCGCGAGGGTGGCGGAGATCACCGGCGTCTCTAGGCCGGGCAGGCGCAAGTTGTGGCGCCGCTGCAGCGTTTCGATGTGCTCAGGCAGCGTCTCCAGCCAGGGATAGAAACCTGTGAGTTTTAGGGTGACGTCGGTGATGCGACGGGCCAGGGACCCGCGCGGCTGGCCGAGCTCGGCCAGCAGACTGTCCATGTCCTCCGGCCGCGGTACAGGCACCAGAGGCGGCTGGGGATAGGAGGGTAGCCGCTCATAGACCTCCCGGCTGCGCAGGTCAGGGTCGACGCCGCCGGGGCGTGCAGGGCCGGGGTTGGCGCTCGCTGCGGCGGTGACGGGCAAGACCGCAGGCGCTGCGGGGCTGCCAGGGGTGGTCATGGGCATCACCGGCGCCGGTCCGCTCAGCCGGGCAGCCTCGGCGGCGAAGTCGGTAGCCAGGATGCTGCGGTACGCCTTGCCCGATGAGATCACCAGCGCGGCCACAGTCATGATGGCGCCGGAAGCCAGGTAGATCAACGGAATGTTCTGCCCCAGCAGGTCTGCCGTCACGCCGGCCAGGCCCATGGCCAACGGCGTCAGGCTGCCGGAGAGGGCCGCAAGGAGACCTACCACGCGGCCGCGGATTTCACCTGGCGTGGTTACCTGGACAAGGGTGGTGATGTTGACGGTGATGAAACCGCCTGCAAAACCGCCTAGCACGGCAAAGGTCAGCGCAGCAGCCGGCCGAATGACCACACCTAGCAGGCCGAAGGTGACGCCTGCCACCAGGGTGAGCAACACGATGACGCGGCTGCGCGTGTGGGGCGCCGGGCGCACGATGCCGGCTGCCAGGTAGCCCAACAGGGTGCCGACGCCAAATGCCGCCAGGATGAAGCCGTACCAATCTGGTTTGACGCGCAAGAAGTCTTCGACATAAAACGGCAGCAAGATGGCCAGAGGCGCCGTGAAGAAGCTAATGATGGCCGACAGCAGCACCAGCTCGCGCAGCCCCGGCCGATGCCAGACGTAACGCATGCCCTCGGCCAAGTCGTCGCGGAACACGCGCATCTGGCTGCGCCAGTCGCCTTTGCGCTCCGGCACTACCTGAGGGATGTGGACAAACAGCTCGCTGAAGGAGGCGTAGAAGAAGGAGAGGCCGTTGAGCAGAAAGAGCAGGGGTGCGCCCAGCAGGCGGAAGAGCACGCCGCCCAGCCCTTGCCCCACGAACACCGACGCCTGGATCGAGAGCTGGCCCAGGGAGTTGGCGGCCGTGACCTTGTCGCGCGGCACCAGATCGGGGATGGTGGCGCCGATCGCCGGGCTGAAGAAGGCGTTCACCAGGCCGTTGAACACCGCCACGGCGAACAGCCCGGCCAGGATCAGCGCGGTTTGGTCAGGCCGCAGGAAGATCAGCGCCGCCAGCGTAGTTACTGCCAGCCCGCGCAGGAAGTCGCCCAAGATAATGATGCTCTTGCGCCGGAAGCGGTCGGCCAGCGCGCCGCCGATGGGCATTAGCAAAATGGCAGGCAGGCCGGCCACCAGGCTCATCAACCCCATGATGGAGGCCGAGCCGGTGGCGCGCTTGATCCAAAAGACCATAGCGATGGAAAAGACCTGCGAGCCCAGGCGGCTGACGGTCTGGCCTTGCCATTGCAGGAAGAAATTGCGGTTGAAGAGCCTGGTGGGCTGTTGTTGCATAGGGCCTCGTTTCTCAGACAGGGTAACCCCACTCGTCGAAGCAACGGCGCCAGGCCTGGGCGATGCGCCGGCGCAGGTCCTCGTCCAGCGCTGGATGCACGTTCTTCTGGTAGTCGGCCTTTTCGGCTGCGTAGGCTTCCACCTTGGGCTGCACCACCTCGAACTCCCCCAGTTCGAGCTCGCTATAAACCCGCTCGATCTCGCCGACGATGTTGCGCTCGAGCTGTTCGAACTGCACCTCGCAGTAGCGGCCCGGCGGGATCAGCGTCCGGTCAGCAAAAAAAGCCTCGTGCAGGTCGACGTAGCGCCGCAAGATGCCCTCGGTAGGATCTTCGGGGCTGTCCTGGTAGCGGTTGTGGACGATGTTGGTCTCGTGCAGCCGCTTGGTGCTCTGGAATACCACGTAGGGGTTGCGGTGGATGTGCACGAAGCGGGCGTCGGGGAAGAGCTCCAGCAGCAGCTTGATCTTGCCCGTGTGGGAGGGCGACTTCAACAGCAGGGGCTTGCCGGGCTGGCGCACCGTTACTTGTTTCAGGAAGTCGAGCAGGCTTTCCTGCCAGCGCTTGGCGTCCTCTGGCGGCGCAGCGCGGAAGGTTAGGTAGCGATCGTAGCGCGCCTGGCTGCGCGGGAAGGACCAGCCGATGATGACGGAGCGCAGGCTGAGCGCGGCCAGGGCAAATTCGTCTTCGCCGGGGCTGCGGTAGCTGACAATGACGTTGTCCATCGGCCGCTTCTGGCGTTGTTGCTCTGCCAAGGCGCGCTCCGCCAGCGGTTCCCGGATCAGAAAGGTGTTGGGGTTGGAGACCTGGAGGAGGTTGGGATAGGCAAAGCGCTCGTCCAGGGACAGAATTTCGTGCAAGAGGGTGGTACCACTGCGCCAGTGGCCGAGTACGAAGATCGGCGCCTGCACCTGCGCAGCCGCAATCTGCTGGCCGAACTGACGGCGCACCCGACCCCTGCCGAACCAGTTGACCAGGCTGCCCATGGTGACGCGGAAGGCAGCGCGACGGTAGGGCGGATCAATGGCGAAGTTGTTCTCGCGCAAGAGCTCGATCCAGCGTGGGAAGGTTATGCCCATCAATGCTTCCATAGGTCGGTAGGTTCTCCTGATGTATAGCTAAGTGGTTGCGTCTTGAACCGCCTGGATGATCTGCTGCAGCTCGGCCAGGGTAGCCTCGGCCAGGCGCTGGATCGTCTCTCGGCGGTGTAAATTGCGACTGTATAGCCAGCGTAGCTGCAGGGCGCCGCCGGTAACGATACCCACAACGTAGAGCAACGCCGGTCTTTGTTCCTCCGGCGCCTGCTCGGGCCCGGGGCTCTCCGGCGCCGGCCCCAACAGCAGCTTCCCGGCGTCCGCAGCAGCGGGCGCCTGGAACTGGCCCAAGTAGTTGAAGTTGATCGGCGGCTGCGGCAGTCTGGCCATGCGCGCGCGTACGTCGGCGTCGGCGCTCAGATAGCGCAGGATACCATAGCCAACCCCGCGAGCAGGAATTTGGCGCAGGGCCGCGTCAGCCTGGCGCAGCGCGGCGGTCAGGTCATCTGTACGGCCGAGGTCGAGCAGCGCCGGGTAGATGCTGGTAAACCAGCCCACGGTGTGCGCAAGGTCAACCCCCGGCAGCACCTCCTCGCGGCCGTGGCCCTCGGTCTCTACCCACAGGCGGCGGCTGCCGGTCCACGGGGCCAGCGCCCGAGCCAGGGCCGCCAGCAGCACGGCGTGGATGGAGGCGCCGAAGTGCGCAGGCACACGCTGCAAGAGGACGCTAGTCTGCGCCTCGCTCAGGGCCAGGGTGAGCTCGTCGGTGGAGCCGTAGGTGTTGCGACCGGCAGGAAAGTCGACAGGCAGCGGCGTGGGCTGAGCGTCCGCGTCGGCCAGTGACTGCCAGAAACTCAGCTCGGCCTGCGCGGCGGGCGTCTGGGCGTAGGCGGCCAGGCGGGTGGCCCAGCTGCGGAAGGAGGCGCTTCCCTTGGGTAGGCTCGGCGCCAAGCCGCGGCCAAGCTGTGCATAGGCCGTGGCAAGGTCCTCCAGCAGGATGCGCCAGGAAACGCCGTCTGCCACCAGATGGTGGAAGATCAGCAATAGCCGGCCGGGTTCATCGGCGCCCATGTCGAAGTAGGCCAGCCGCACCAGAGGGCCGAGGGCCAGGTCAAAGCTGGCCTGTAGCCGACTGGCGATCGCCTCCAGGGCGGCCGACCGCTGTGCCGCTGGCGTCGTCGAGAGGTCAAAGCGCTCTAGGGGCACGAAGGCGCTCTCGGCCACTTCGGCCTGCCAGCCGTCGTCGGTGCGATGGAAGCGCAGCCGCAGCGCGTCGTGGTGGGCCACCAGCGCGTTAATGGCTTGCTCCAGGCGGGGCAGGTCTACCTCGCCCCAGACGGTGCGCAGCATGGAGGTGTTGAAGTGGTGCGGGGCCAGGGGGTGGTGGTCGAAGAACCAGCACTGCACCGGCGTCAAAGGCAGCGGCCCGGCTCCGGCCAGCTCGTCCTCCGCCGCAGCCGTCGGCTCAGCCGCCGGCGTTGCCAGCAGCGCAGCGACCGTGGGCCGCTCGAAGAGCTGCCGCGGGGTGAAGTGGAAGCCGGCTTGGCGGGCGCGCGCGATCAGGCGTAGGCTGAGGATCGAGTCGCCGCCTAGGTCGAAGAAGTTGTCGTGGATGCCAACCCGCTCGACGCCCAGCACCTGGGCCCAAACCTTGGCCAGGCGGCGCTCGTCGTCGGTGCGTGGCTCGACATAAGCGCCGGCTGCGGTGCGGCCCGCCTCGGCCAGGGCGGCCAGCGCGCGGCGGTCCACCTTGCCGTTGGGGGTCAGGGGCATGGCCTCCAGGGGCACGAACACCG
>DAOUBX010000286.1:0-29724 GCA_034432445.1 Anaerolineales bacterium | reverse complement strand
TCGGCGTCCCCGGCGAGCTCTTCATCGCCGGCGCCGGCGTCGGCCTCGGCTACCTGCACCGCCCAGACCTCACCGCCGAGCGCTTCCTGCCCAACCCGTTCGCCGTGACCAATGATCAGGCGAACGACACCGCTCACCGCTCACCGCTCACCGTTCACCGCTCACCGGTCACCGCTCACCGCATCTACCGCACCGGCGACCTCGTCCGCTGGCTGCCCGACGGTACGTTAGAGTATCTCGGCCGCACCGACTTCCAGGTCAAGGTGCGCGGCTTCCGCATCGAGCTGGGTGAGATCGAGGCCGCCTTGCGCGAACATCCTGCCGTGCAAGAGGTAGCAGTGGATGCGCGCGCGCTGACAACCGGGGCAAGCGAAGAGGCGAACAAACAACTGGTCGCCTACCTGGTGTTGCAGCCAGCAGACACGGCGCAGCCACCCAGCACAGCCGACCTGCGCGCGTTTCTGCAGCGTCGCCTGCCTGCTTACATGGTGCCGGCCGCATTCGTGGTGTTGCCCAGCCTGCCCCTCACCCCCAACCGCAAGGTCGACCGCAAGGCCCTGCCCGCGCCAGATCAAGCCGGTCGCCTGGAGACAAACCGCACGACAAGCTTCGCGCCGCCCACCACCGAGATAGAACAGACCTTGGCGCGCATCTGGCAACAAGTGTTGGGCGTGCCACGCGTCGGCATTCACGACAATTTCTTCGAGCTGGGCGGCGACTCGATCCTCTCCATCCAGGTCATCGCGCGCGCCCGCCAGGCCGGGCTGCAGCTCACGCCCAAGCAGCTCTTCCAGGCGCCCACGATCGTCCAGCTTGCTGCCATCACCAGCCAGGCCCCGGTCGTGCAAGCCGAGCAGGGCATCGTCACCGGACCTGCGCCGCTGACCCCTGCCCAACACGCCTTCTTCGAGCAGGAACTAACCCAGCCCAATCACTGGAACCAAGCCTTGCTGCTGGAAGTAACCGAGCCGTTGCACGCAGAGCACCTGCGCAATGCGCTGGCAGCCCTGTTGACCCACCACGACGCGCTGCGCCTGCGCTTCCGTCGCACAGAGGGCGGCTGGGAGCAGACCAACGAGGGAGTGACGGCTGAAGCCGCCACTACGAAGGGAGATGCGGTTCCCTTCTCAGCCGTTTCTTTGGCCGACGTGGCTGACGATGACCTACCTAAGGCCATACAGGCGCAGGTGGCGGCCGCCCAGGCATCCCTGGACATTGCACACGGTCCGCTGACCCGCATGGTGTACATGGATCTAGGTGCGGGCCGCAACCATCGTCTGCTGTGGGTGGTGCACCACCTGGCGGTGGACAGCGTGTCGTGGCGCATCCTCACCGAGGACCTCTTGACCGCCTATCGCCAACTAAGCCAGGGCCGGCCCGTCCACCTGCCCGCTAAGACCACCTCCTTCCGCCAGTGGGCGCAGCGCCTGGCCCAGTACGCCCAATCGCCGCAACTGCTGGAGCAGGCTCCCTTCTGGCTGAACTTGGCGAACCTGCCCGCGGCCACCTTGCCCATTGACCACAACGCCGGTCCTAACAGCGAGGCATCGGCCGTCGACCTGCAGACGACCCTGGACGCCGAAGACACGGAGGCGCTGCTGCGCGACGTCCACGCTGCCTATGGTACCGACGTCAACGACCTGCTGCTCACCGCCCTGGCCCTCAGCGTGACGACCTGGCTGCCGGCGCCGGCGTCACCATCCCGCGGCAACGGCGCCGGCCACAGCCTCTTCCTGCCCCTGACCTTGGAAGGCCATGGCCGCGAGGACATCTTCCCGGACATGGATATGTCGCGCACTGTGGGCTGGTTCACCACCCTCTACCCGCTTTACCTGCAGGTCGACCCCAGCCAGCTTGCGCCAGATCGCCTGGGCCAAAGGTTGATGGCAGTGAAGGAACAACGCCGGGCGGTTCCACAAAAGGGCTTTGGCTTCGGTCTGTTGCGTTACCTCTGCCTGGACGAAGCTGTGCAGCCGCTGCGTCGTCTGTCTTGGCCTGCCATCAGCTTCAACTATCTGGGGCAATTCGACACGCTCAGCCACCAGGCGGCCATGCGACCGGCGGCAGAAGCGGTCGATCCAGAGCGCGGGCCGGCCAACCTGCGCCAACACCTCATCGACGTCAGCGCGGCCGTGGTGGACGGCCGATTGCGCCTCACCTGGCGCTACAGCCGCAACCTGCACGCGGCCGACACCATCCAGCGGTTGGCCAACGCCTACCTGAACCATCTGCGGACGCTGATCGCCCATTGCCTGCATCCGCAAGCAGTGGGCTACACGCCGTCCGACTTCCAAGAAGCCGACCTGACCCAAGATGAACTAGACGCCATTTTGGCCGAGATCTACGAATGAGCACACCTAAGCGCAACATCGAGGCTATCTATCCGCTTTCGCCCATGCAGCAAGGCATGCTGTTCCACAGCTTGCGCGAGCCGGAGTCGGGCGTTTACTGCGAGCAGCTCACGTGCACGCTGCGCGGCGCGCTGCATACGGCGGCTTTTGAACAGGCCTGGCAGCAGGTGATGCAGCGCCATGCAGTGCTGCGCACGTCCTTCGTGTGGCGCAACGTGGAACGGCCCATGCAGGTGGTGCAGCGCCAGGTGTCGCTGCCGCTGGAGAAGTTGGACTGGCGCGGGCTGACACCAGCCGAACAGCGGGAACGCTTCGATGCCTACCTGCAAGCTGATCGGCGGCGCGGCTTCGACCTGGCCAAACCCCCGCTGGTGCGCATGGCCTTGATGCGCATCGCGGAGGATGCGCATTACTTGGCATGGAGCCATCACCATGCGCTGATGGACGGCTGGTCCCTGCCGCTGCTGCTGCAAGAAGTCTTCACGCTTTACGAGCATCTGAGGCGGACAGAGGGCGCGCAGGCGGCTTTGCCGCCCTTGCCGCCGGTGCGGCCCTACCGCGACTACATCGCCTGGCTACAAGCGCAGGACCCTGCCCGCGCGGAAGCTTTCTGGCGCCAGGCGCTGGCCGGCTTCACGACGCCGACGCGGTTGCCGCTGGATCGGGCAGTGCGCCGCGACTTGGCCGCTGGTCCGCGCTACGAGGAGACCATACGCCTGCCGGCCGACGTCACAGCGCAGCTGCAAAGCATGGCGCGGCAAGAGCGACTGACGATGAGCACGGTGGTACAGGGGGCGTGGGCGCTGCTTCTCAGCCGTTACAGCGGCGAAGAGGACGTGGTGTTCGGCGCAACGGTGGCGGGCCGGCCAGCTGAGATCGAAGGGGTGGAGCGCATGGTGGGGCTCTTCATCAACACGATCCCCGTGCGGGCGCAGGTGATCCCGGCGATGCCGGCCGCGCGCTGGCTGCGCAGTTTGCAGGATTTCGCCGTGGAGGCGCGGCAATTCGAGCACACGCCGCTGGTGCAGGTGCATGGCTGGAGCGAGGTGCGCCCACGCAGCCTACCCCTTTTCGAGAGCATCATCGTGTTCGAGAACTATCCGGTGGACGCCGCGCTGCGCGAGCAAGGGCGAACGGGCAGCCTGACCATCACCGACGTTCGCTCTTTCGAGCAGACGAATTTTCCCATCACTCTGGTCTCGGCCGCCGCTCAGGAACTGCCGCTACACATCTCCTACGACGTCGACCGCTTCAGCCCTGAGGCCATCCGCCGCCTTCTGGGCCAGCTTGCACGGCTGCTGGCAGGCATGGCAAGCGATCCCATGCGACCGGTCGGAGACCTGCCCCTGCTAACCGAAGCTGAACAGCATGAGGTGCTGGTGACATGGAACCAAACCGACCAGCGCTTCCCTGCCGCAGATCGCTGCATCCACGAGTTGTTTGCAGCCCAGGCCGAGCGCACGCCCAACTTGCCGGCAGTGGTGTGGGAGGATGGTCGAATAGGAGGAGAGGGTAAGGACGGAACGGAAGGAGATGCGGTCAATAAGCAGACGAGGGCGCTGACGTATGCCGAGCTGGACGCGCGGGCTAACCAGTTGGCGCGCCACTTGGTAGCTCAAGGCGTCAGGCCGGGCGAGATCGTCGGCCTGCTGGTGGAACGTTCACCGGCGATGGTTGTCGGTCTGCTGGGCATCCTTAAGGCCGGCGCGGCCTACCTGCCGCTTGATCCCGCCTTTCCGCCCGAGCGCCTTGCGTTTATGCTGGCAGACAGCGCCGCACGCGTGGTGGTGACGCAGCAACAGCTGCTGGAAGCGGGAAGCTGGAAGTCGGCAACCGCGGGCCTGCAGCTCGTCCTCCTCGACACCGACTGGCCCGCCATCGCCCAGCACCCCGCAATCTACCAGTCTACCGATCTCCCAACCTCCGACGCCCCTGCCTACGTGATCTACACCTCCGGTTCCACAGGGACGCCCAAAGGCGTGGTGGTGTCGCACACCAGCCTGGTCAACCACGCCTGCGCCATGGCCGAAGCTACCGCCCTGGGCCCTGCCGACCGCGTGTTGCAGATTATCTCGCTGAGCTTCGACGCAGCTGGCGAGGAGATCTACCCGACGCTGATCAGCGGCGCGACGCTGGTGCTGGCCGGGCCGCTGAGCGAGGCGCTAGGCTGGCCGCTGATCCGCTTCTGCGAGCGCCAAGGGATCACCGTGCTGCACATGCCGGCGTCGGTCTGGCATGCTCTGGTGGACGATCTGGCAGCAACGGGCGAGGGCTGTGCCGCGCCGCTGCGTTTGCTCATGCTAGGAGGCGATACGCCCTCGGTGGAGCGGTTGCGCACCTTCACGCGCCTGCTCGGCCGCGCCATCCCCTTCCTCAACCTCTACGGCCCTACCGAAACCACCATCACCGCTACCTACTACGCCACGACCACGGCGGTGCAGGCAGGCCAGCAGCGGCTGCCCATCGGCCGGCCTATTGCCAACGTCCAGGTCTATGTGGTAGACCGGCAAATGCGTCCCGTGCCCGTGGGAGTGCCCGGCGAGCTGCTCATCGGCGGCGCCGGCGTTGCCCTGGGCTACCTCAACCGACCGAAGCTGACAGCCGAGCGCTTCGTGCCGGACCCCTTCGCAGTGCTCAGTGACCATTCGGCTGACACGGCTCACCGATCCCTGATCACCGCTCACCGCCTCTACCGCACAGGCGACCTGGTGCGCTGGCTGCCTGACGGCAACCTGGAGTTTCTGGGCCGCGCCGACGAGCAAGTCAAGATTCGCGGCTTTCGCGTCGAGCCGGGCGAGATCGAGGCCGCGCTCAAGGCGCTGCCCACGGTCAAGGAGGCGGTGGTCATGGCTCTGCCGACCACGAGCTCCAACCCATCTGGCTTCCCCCAACGCACGGGCGACCGCCGCCTGGTGGCCTACGTAGTACCTGCTGCCGACCTGCGCGCGCAGGCGGAGCACCTGCGCGCTGCGCTGCGCCAGCGCCTGCCCGACTACATGGTGCCTGCGACGTTCGTGATGCTGAGCGAGCTGCCCCTCACTGCCACCGGCAAGATCGACCGGCGTAGCCTACCTGCGCCCGAAGAGGCCGTGGTCGCCGCCGACGCCGCTACTCGTAGCCCGCGCACGCCCGTGGAGGAAGTGCTGACCGAGATCTGGGCGCGGATACTCAACGCGCCGCGCGTCGGCGTGGACGACAACTTCTTCGAGCTGGGTGGCCACTCGCTGCTGGCCACCCAGGTGATGTCGCGCGTGCGCGAGGCCTTCGGCGTCGAGTTGCCGCTGCAAGCGCTGTTTGATGCTCCCACCGTAGCCGGCCTGGCACAGCGGGTGCAGGTGGCGCGGGCCGCGGCCGCCGGCCTGCAGGCGCCGCCCATTGTCCACCTACCTGTGGACGGTCCACCCCCTCTGTCGTTTGCGCAACAGCGCCTGTGGTTCCTGGACCAGCTCGAACCGGGCAATCTGTTCTACAACATTCCCACCGTGGTGCGCCTGCAGGGCCGACTCGACGTCGACCGCCTACAGCGCAGCCTCCAGACGCTGGTCCGCCGGCACGCACAGCTCCGCACTACCTTCCGCAACTTCGGCGGTCAACCCGTGCAGGTCACCGCCCCTGCCGAGCAGGCCTTTGTTCCCCTAGCCATGGACGACCTCACCGGGCTGCCGGCCGACCAGCGCGAAGGGGAAGCGCTGCGCCTCGCACAGGCCGAGGTGCGCCAGCCTTTCCAGCTGGACGGCTCCACTGCCAACTCGTTGCTGCGCGCCCGTCTCATCAAGCTGGCCGATGACGACCACGTAGCCGTGCTGACCGTGCATCACATCGTCGCCGACGGCTGGTCGATGGCGATCTTAGTGCGTGAACTAGGCACGCTGTACCACGCCCTGGCCCTTGAGGAGACAGCGGAACCGCTGCCGCCGCTGCCCATCGAATACACCGACTTTGCCGCCTGGCAGCGGCAGTGGCTGCAGGGCGAGGTGCTGGAACGCCAATTGGCCTACTGGCGCGAGCAGCTGAGCGACAGCACGTCTCTGCTCGACCTGCCCATCGATCGCCCGCGGCCGGCGGTGATGACCTGGCGCGGCGCGACCGAGCACTTTGTCTTGCCCAAAGACCTCAGCGAGCGGTTGCTGGCCCTCAGCCGTCAAGAGGGCGCCACCCTGTTCATGACCTTGCTGGCAGCCTACCAGACCTTGCTGCACCGCTACAGCGGCCAAAGCGATATCAACGTTGGTACGCCGATTGCTGGCCGCCATTACCCAGAGGTCGAGAACGTTGTCGGCTTCTTCGTCAACACCCTCGTGATGCGCGCCCGCTTCGAGCAGGTGCACACCTTCCGCGAGCTCCTCAAGCAGGTGCGCAAGGTAGCCCTCGACGCCTACACCCACCAGGATGTGCCTTTCGAGATGTTGGTGGACGCGCTGCAGCCCGAGCGCGCCCTCAGCCATTCCCCCCTCTTCCAGGTGGCTTTTGGCCTGCAAAACATCCCCTTGCAGCCGCTGGAGCTGCCCGATCTCACCCTTCAGCCGCTGGCCGTAGACAGCGGCACCGCCAAGTTTGACCTCACCCTGGCCATGGCTGAGACAGAGCAAGGGCTGGGAGGTACCTTCGAGTACAACACCGATCTGTTCGACGCCGCCACCGTCCGTCGTATGGTGGGCCACCTACAAACCCTGCTGCAAGCGATCGCCGAGAACCCCGATCAGCCCATCGCTACACTGCCTCTGCTTACGCCGGCCGAGCGCCATCTGATGCTGGAGGCGTGGAACCAGACCGCGCTCTCCACCCCCATCGACCAGTGCGCGCACAGGCTGTTCGAGAAACAGGCGGCTGCGCAGCCTGATAGACCGGCGGCAATCATGGCAGGCCGCGCCGGAACGACAGAGACGTTGACCTACGCCGAGCTCAACCGCCGCGCCAACCAACTGGCCCGCTATCTGTGCAAGCTGGGCGTGGGACCGGAGACCATCGTGGGCATCGCTATTGACCGCACCCCCGCCATGATCGTGAGCATTCTGGGTGTGCTCAAGGCCGGTGGCGCGTATCTACCCCTTGACCCCACGTATCCGCAGGAGCGTCTGCGTTACATGATAGAGGATGCGCAGATCCCGGTCTTGCTCACAATGAGCTATCTGCTGACCAGCCTGCCGCAGATCAAGCCGGGAATCAGCACGGTTGCCCTTGACACTGCTTGGCCGCGCGTCGCCCTGGAGCCAGAGCACAACCTGGTTTGTTCGTTGACGCCCTTCAATGCAGCTTATGTCATCTACACTTCCGGCTCGACCGGGCAGCCGAAAGGCGCGGTGCTGCGCCACCGGGGTCTATCCAACCTGGCCGAGGTGCAGCGGCTGGCCTTCGACGTGGACGACACCTGCCGCGTGCTGCAGTTCTCCCCCCTCTCCTTCGACGCCTCGGTGTGGGAGGTGTTCATGGCGCTGGCCAACGGCGCTGCGCTCGTGTTGGCGCCGCAGGAGCTCTTGGCCTCGGGCCTGGACCTGCGCAAGCTGCTGGCCGACCAACGCGTCACACACGTAACCCTGCCGCCCTCTGTGCTGGCCGTGCTGGAGCCGGACTATCTGCCCGATCTACGGGTGGTGGTGGCCGCCGGTGAGCGCTGCACGGCCGAGATTGTGCGGCGCTGGGCGCCAGGCCGGCGCTTCTTCGACGCCTACGGCCCCACCGAGACCACCGTCTGCGCGTCCATGGGCCTGTGTGACCCCGGCGACCCACGCGATCCCAGCATCGGCCGGCCTATCGGCAACTGCCAGCTCTACATCGTCGACGCCAACCTCCAGCCCGTGCCGATCGGCGTGGCTGGCGAGCTGCTCATCGGCGGCGTCAACGTGGGCCGGGGCTACCTCAACCGCCCAGAACTCACTGCCGAGCGCTTCATCCCCAATCCCTTTGCGCACAATGGCCAGTCTTCTGGCGCCGGCGCCACCACACCGCTTGCCGAGCACTTCCCTCTGGATGCCGACCACCTGCTCTACCGCACGGGCGACTTAGTGCGCTATCGACCGGACGGCAACATCGAGTTCCTGGGCCGCAGCGACGACCAGGTGAAGGTACGCGGCTTTCGCATCGAGCTGGGCGAGGTGGAGGCCGCGCTGCGCGAGCACCCGGCCGTGCAGGACGCGGTGGTCACCGCGCGCGGGGATGTGTTGCACGCATATTTCATTCCCACCCTGCGTAGTGACGACTTTAGTCGTCAGGGAGCGGCTGAAGCCGCCACTACGAAGGGAGAGGTCCGCCTTGGGAGTGACGACGGCGCAGCATCCGAAACGGACTTCGGACTTCTTCCGGCGCCTGCGGAGCTCAAGGCTCACCTGCGCCGTCGCCTGCCCGAGTATATGGTGCCGGCGACCTTCACTGTGTTGGACGCCTTCCCCCGCTCACCCGCCGGCAAAGTGGACCGCCGCCGCCTGCCTGCGCCCGACCAGGCCAGCCGCGAGGCCACAGCCGCCTTCGTTGCCCCGCGCACTCCTGTCGAGGAGCGGCTGGCCGCCTTCTGCGTCGAGCTTCTGCGCGTCGAACGAGTGGGGGTGGAGGACAACTTCTTCGCGCTGGGCGGCCACTCCCTGCTCGCCACGCAGCTCATCTCGCGCATTCGCGCTGAGTTCGGCGTCGAGCTGCCCCTGCGCGCCCTCTTCGAACAACCAACCGTGGCCGGCCTAGCCCAGGCCGTGGAGCAAAGCCGGCGCGACCGCGCGGCCGAGCAGGATGCTCAGGTCAAGATCGCCGATGTCTTGCAACAGGTGCAGTCACTTTCGCCGGAGCAGGTGAAGGCGCTCCTGGCCGCGCGCTTGGCCGATCAGGAGCCCGTTGCCAACGCTCCTGCCGGCGCTGCGCCGATCCCTGGGCAGAAGACATGAGCGAGCTAAGGATGTATCAGACCCCTCCCCACGATTTGCATCACCTGTCGCCGCTGTCTGGGGAGCCATGGTCGTCTGAGACCTCAGTTGGAGGGAGCGAGCCACAGCCCCTCTCCCATGGCCAACAGGCGTTGTGGTACCTGCACCAAGTCGCCCCCAACAGCGGTGCGCTGAACACGGTGCGCGTCGTGCGTCTGCGTTCACCGATGGACATTGCCGCGTTTCGACGCGCCCTCGACGCGCTTTCGGCGCGGCAGAGCGTGCTGCGCACCACCTATCACCTGGCTGAAAACGGGCCGGTGCAGATGGTGCACTCGCTGCTGCCCATCCCCCTGGACTACAGAGACGCCTCGAACTGGAGCGCTGAGGCGCTGCAGGCGCGCATCGACGACGAGGCTTACTTGCCTTTTGATCTGGAGCAGGAGCCGCCCATGCGCACGGCGGTGCTGACACGCGCCGCCGACGACCACGTGCTGATCTTGACCTTCCACCACATCGCCATCGATCTGTGGTCTCTGGTGTTGATCAGCGCGGAGCTTGATGCCCTCTACGCGGCCGAGCGGGATGGCGCCGACGCCGGCCTCAAACCGGTAGCCCGTGCGTACGTCGATTTCGCGCACGAGCAGCGGGCCCTGGTGACGAGCCCGGCCGGCGAGGCGCACTGGGCCTTCTGGCGCGAGGCGTTGGCCGGCCCACTCACACCCCTGGACCTGCCCACCGACCGACCGCGGCCGCCTGTGCAGACCTACGACGGCGCCGTGGAGGTCAGACACCTCGACGGCGCACTAACCGCCGCCCTGCGGCAGTTGGCGGCAAACCACGGCGTGGGGTTGCCCACCCTGGTGCTGGCCGGCTTCCAGGCGCTCCTGCACCGCTACACCGGGCAAGAGGATGTGCTGGTGGGGGTGCTCAAAGCTGGCCGCAGCGCCCGCTTTGCCCGCACCGTGGGCTACTTTGTCAACACGGCGGTGCTCCGCGCCGAACTCGCGGCCGACCCGAGCTTTGCTGAGCTGTTGGCGCAAACCCACGCTCGCGAGCAGGCTGCCGCGCCCCACGAAGCCTTTCCCTTCCCTCTCCTGGTGGAACGCTTACAGCTTCCTCGCGATCCAAGCCGACCGGCGTTGATTCAGGCCCTCTACGGTTGGCAGAAGATCCCGCGGCAGCTCGATCGCCAGCAGGCTGCCGTCTTCGTGCTGGGCGAGGGTGGCGGCGCGATGCAGCTTAAGAGCTGGCAAGTGGAGTCGCTGCCGGTGCGGCGCCGCGCTACCCACTATGAGCTCACCTTATTGGCCGGCGAGAGCAACGATGGCCTGGTGCTGACCCTCGAATACAACACGGCCTTGTTCGCAGATGAGACCGTCGCGCGCATGTTGGGCCACCTGGAGAACCTGCTGCGCGGGGCCGTCGCCGACCCTGCCTGCCCCATCTCCCGGCTGCCGCTGATGAACGAGGCGGAACGGCGGGCGGTGCTTTCCGTGTGGGACGCGGCCGAGGCGCTGCCGCCCAAGCTCGGCCCCGACCTGATCCATCGCCGCTTCGAGGCGCAGGCGGCAGCTACGCCCGACGCAGTGGCGGTGTGCATGGGAGGCGGAAAGGACAACGAGGAAACGAGGAAAAAGAAAGAACTCGGCGCACAGGAGGAACCCCAGCAGCCCACAGCCCTTGGGTTCCGCCGAGCTCATCTGAGTTCTGCTGAGGAGCAGGAATTGGGAGACCTGGAGCGAGCGGAGGCGCCGAAGGCCGCTGCTGAGTTTCTCCGAGTTCCTGCGAATACCTCCGAACAAGCCGTGAAACTCACCTACCGCGAGCTTGACGCGCGGGCGAGCCAACTGGCCCACTACCTGCGCGGGCTGGGCGTTGGGCCGGAGACCATTGTCGGCCTGTGCCTGGAGCGGTCGGTGGAAATGGTGGTGGCAATCTTGGGCATCCTCAAGACGGGCGCCGCGTACTTGCCGATTGACCCCGCCTACCCGCCGGAGCGCATCGCCTACATGCTGGCGGACAGCGGCGCGCGGGTGGTGGTATCGCAGGAGAGCGTGTGGAAGAGCGCAACACATAACCTCCCGCCCGCACAACCACCCCGCCCCTCTCCGGGGTACGCGTTTCCCATCACGAGTTGCGTGTTCCTCGACCGCGATTGGCCCGCCATCGCCCAGCACTCCCCAATTTACCAATCTACCAATCTCCCAACCCCCGACGCCCTCGCCTACGTCATCTACACCTCCGGCTCAACCGGCCGGCCCAAAGGCGTCGCGGTCACCCATGCCAACGTGACGCGGCTCTTCGACGCCACCCAGCCCTGGTTCGGTTTTGGGCCGCAGGACGTGTGGACGCTGTTCCACTCCATCGCTTTCGACTTCTCGGTATGGGAGCTGTGGGGCGCATTGTTCTACGGCGGCCGGCTGGTAGTGGTGCCCTACCTGACCAGCCGCTCCCCGGCCGACTTCTATCGCCTGCTGGTGGACGAGCAGGTGACGGTGCTTAACCAAACCCCTTCGGCCTTCCGTCAGCTCATAGACGCCGAGGCAGCCCTGGGCGTCTCCCGTGACCTCGCCCTGCGCTGGGTCATCTTCGGCGGCGAGGCGTTGGACTTTGCCAGCCTGGGCCCCTGGTTCGAGCGCCACGGCGATGAGCAGCCGCAGTTGGTCAACATGTACGGCATCACCGAGACCACTGTGCACGTCACCTGGCGACTGGTGCGCCGCGCCGACCTGGGCCGCACGCCAGGCAGCATGATCGGCCGTCCCATCTCCGACTTGCAGCTCTACGTCCTGGACCGCCACGGCCAGCCGCAGCCCTTCGGCGTACCCGGTGAGATCTACGTCGGCGGCGCCGGCCTGTCCCGCGGCTATCTCAACCGGCCCGACCTAACCGCAGAACGCTTCGGGCCGAACCCCTTCGCCGTGATCGGTGATCCATGGGCGTCAGCAGTCAACAGCCCCCAAGCGCCTGCGAGCAGCTCCCCCCAAGGCGCCGACCAACTGCCGTTCGCCGTTCACCGTCCACCGTTCACCGTTCACCGTTCACCGCTCACCGGTCACCGTTCACCGCTCACCGCTCACCGCTCACCGCTCACCGGTCACCGTCTCTACCGCACCGGCGACCTCGGCCGCATCCTGCCCAACGGCGACGTGGTCTACCTGGGCCGCGCGGACCAACAGGTGAAGATCCGCGGCCATCGCATCGAGCTAGGGGAGATCGAGGCGGTGCTGACGGAGCATCCTGCCGTGCGCCGCGCGGTGGTGTTGGCCCAGCCCGGGCCGGCAGGCGCCGGCGACCTGCGGCTGGTGGCGTACGTGGTGCCTGCGGGAGAGGTCCGCCCGACCGCGGAAGCTCTGCGTCGACTGGCTACGGCGCGGCTGCCCGAAGTGATGGTCCCTGCCGCCTTCGTCTTCCTGGACGCCCTGCCGCTCACGCCCAATGGCAAGCTGGACCGCCGTAGCCTGCCGCCGCCCGACTGGGCGCAGCGCAGCCTGGACACGGCCTTCGCCACGCCGCGCACGCCGCTGGAGGCGCAGCTGGCCGACTTGTGGGCCGAGATGCTGGGCACAACGGCGGTCGGCATCCACGACAACTTCTTCGAGCTGGGCGGCCACTCGCTGTTGGCGGTACAGCTTCTGGCGCGGGTTCGCCAGGCCTGCGGCGTGGAGCTGTCGCTGCGCGAGCTGTTCGAGGCCGGCACAGTCGCAGAGCTGGCCCAGCGCATCGAGGCGCTGCGGGCCGCCGCCGACTCGTTGCCCGCGGCCGAGACCATCGAGGCGCAGCCGGACGCCGTCGAGGGCCCCTTGACCCACGGTCAGCTTCGCCTGTGGCTCCTCTCCCAGCGCTGGCCCGACACCCCTCTCTACAACATCCCGGCCGCCGTGCGCCTGCGCGGCCCCCTGGACGTGACTGCGCTGGAACGCAGCCTAGCCGCGCTCGTGTACCGCCACCCTGCGCTGCGCACCTGCTTCCGCAGCCAGGACGACGAGCCCATCCAGCTCGTTCGGCCCCCCCGACCGCTGGCGCTGACGCCGGAGGACGTGGGCGCCGACGCCTGGCAGAACGGCGCAGCGCAGCGGATCATCGCCGAGGAGGCGCGCTGCCCCTTCCGCCTGGACGGCCAGGCCGCCGAACCACCCCTGCGCTGTCGCCTGTTGCGGCTATCACCGGCTGACCACATCCTGTGCCTTACGGTACATCACATCGCCGCTGACGGCTGGTCGCTTGCGCACCTGATCCGTGAGCTCGGCCAACTCTACGCGGTTTGCCAGGCAGATCCGTCGGTCGCCCAAGACGCCGAGGCCCTCCTAGCCGCCGCCGGCCTACGCCCCCTGCCTGTGCAGGTGCTGGACTTTGCGGCATGGCAGCGGCGGCGCACTGCCGCCCTGCTGGCGGGCGATCCCGCCGCGCCGAAGGCGCTGCGGCGCTCATGGGCCTACTGGCAAGAGCAGCTTGCCGACCTGCCGCCCCCCCTGCGGCTGCCGCTCGCCGCTTCATCCGGCCGTCCGGCGGCCCCGTCCGCCAGGCCCACGCCAAGCGCGGCCGTTGCCGTCGAGCTTTCGCCTGCGCTGGCCGACACCCTGGCCCGGCTTGGCCAGCGCCACCAGACCACCCTCTTCACCGTGCTGTTGGCCAGCTTTGCGGCCCTGCTCTACCGCTACACCCTGCGGGACGACCTGGTAATCGGCACGGTGGCGGCGGACCGCCCGCGGCCGGAGCTGGCAGGCGTGGTCGGATTCTTCACCAACACCCTGCCGCTGCGGCTGCGCCTGGGCGAGGAGGCCGGCGACCTCTCCTTCGACGCCGTGCTGGCGCGCACCCGCGCGGCGACTCTCCAAGCGCTGGAGCACAGCGACCTGCCCTACGAGCTGCTGCTCGAGGCGGCCCGCCGCGGCGGCGCCTCCCTCACCGGCAGCGACGACCTGGCGCAGGTGGTGTTCTCGTTGCAGCCGGGCCCGGCCCAGGGACTCCATCTGCCCGGCGTGGAAGCCGAGCCCCTGGATACTGACGTCGGCCTGGCCAAGTTCGACTTGCTGTTGAACCTCTTCCAGAGCGCCGACGGCCTGCGCGGTCGGCTGGAGTTTAGCTTGCACGCCATGGACCCCGCCACGGCAGCGCAGGTGGCGGCCCACTACCGCGCGCTGTTGGAGGCGATCGCGGCTGACCCCTCTTGTCCCCTGGCCGAGCTGCCGTTGATCACCCCCCAAGCGCGCGCGCAAGCCCTGGTTGCGTGGAACGCCACGGCCGCCGACTACCCGCAGGAGGCCACGCTGGCCGAACTGTTCGCAGCGCAGGTCGCGGCTGCGCCGGAGGCGGTGGCGGTGCGGGAGAGGGAGGCGAGGTGGGAAAGCGTGGCATGGAGAGACGGCAAGGAGCCTGGGCAACGGGAGCAACTGACGGGCTCAGAGTTCCTCCGCGTTCCGCCGAGCGCCTCTGAGGAACGGACGGAACTCACCTACGGCGAGCTGGACGCGCGGGCGAGCCGATTGGCCAAGCATTTGCGTGGGCTGGGCGTGGGGCCAGACACGGTGGTGGGTGTGTTGATGGAGCGCTCGGCAGACCTGGTGACCGCCATCCTGGGCGTGATCAAGGCCGGCGGCGCCTATTTGCCGCTCGACCCTGCCATCCCTGCCGACCGCATCGCCTACATGCTAGAGGACAGTGGGGCGAAGGTGTTGGTGACCCAGGAGCGGCTGCTGGAAACGGGAAGCTGGAAGCTGGCAACCGCAGGCCTGCAGCTCGTGCGCTTGGACACCGACTGGCCCACCATCGCCCAGCACTCCCCAATCCACCAGTCTACCAATCCCCCAACCCCCGATGCCCTGGCCTACGTGGTCTACACCTCCGGCTCTACCGGCCGGCCCAAGGGCATTGCCATCCCGCAGCGAGCCGTGATCCACCTGGCGCGCGACGCCAGCTACCTGCAGATCACGCCCGCCGACCGCCTGGGCCTGGCCTCCAACGTCTCGTTTGATGCGGCCGCGTGGGAGCTGTGGGCCGCGCTGCTCAACGGCGCCGGGCTAGTGGTGGTGCCACCGTCGGTCCTGCTCAGCCCAGCAGCCCTGGCCGACTTCCTGCGCCGGGAAAAAATCTCCGTCTTCTTCGTCACCACGGCCCTGTTCAACCAGATCGCGGCTGAGCAACCTGACGCCTTCGCTTCGCTGCGTTGCCTGATCTTCGGCGGCGAGGCTGCCGACCCCGGCGCGGTGCGTCGCGTGTTGCAGGCTGGCCCGCCCCGTCAGCTTTTCAACGCCTACGGTCCCGCCGAGAACACCACCTACACCACCTGGCATCTGGTGCAGGAGGTGCCCGAGGCCGCGTTGGCCGTCCCCATCGGCCGGCCTGTGGCCAACACCCAGGTCTACGTGGTGGATCGCCGCCTGCAACCCGTGCCGCCCCTGGTGCCCGGCGAGCTGGTGATCGCCGGCGACCGCTTGGCTCGCGGCTACCTCAACCGCCCCGACCTGACCGCCGAGCGCTTCGTGCCGAACCCGTTCTCAGCGCTCGATGATCAGGCAAACGACAGCGACCACCGACCACCGACCACCGTTCATCGTTCACCGCTCACCGGTCACCGCCTCTACCGCACCGGCGACCTGGTCCGCCAGCTTCCCGACGGCAGCGTCGAGTTCCTGGGCCGACTCGATCAGCAGGTGAAGCTGCGCGGGTTCCGCATCGAACCGGCCGAGATCGAGGCCGTCCTGGGCGAGCATCCCGCTGTGCTACACGCTGCGGTTGTCCTGGCAGAGGGCAAGCAGGGAGACAAGCGACTGGCCACCTTCGTGGTCGCGCGCGAGCGCGCCGACGATCCGGCGCGCCTGACCGGCGACCTGCGCCGCCACCTACGCCGCCGCCTGCCGGCATACATGGTACCGGCCAGCTTTGCGCTGCTCGATGCGCTGCCCCTCGGCACAACCGGTAAGGTGGACCGCCGCCGCCTGGCCGCCCTGGCCGCCGAACTGCCGGCCCTGGCCGACGCCGACCAAGAGGGGCCGGCCGAGCCCTGGCGCAGCCCGGTGGAGGAGCTGCTGGCGGACGTGTGGCAGAACCTGCTCCCTGCGGCGCGCGTACGACGCGAGGACAACTTCTTCGCCCTGGGTGGCCACTCCCTGCTGGCGATGCAGTTGGTCTCGCGGGTGCGCCAGACCTTTGGCGTCGAGCTGCCCATCAGCGCCGTGTTCGAAGCGCCCGTCCTGGCCGACCTGGCGTCGCACATCGAGACCCTGCTGACGCCGGCGCTGCCGTCCCCCGGCATGACCCCGCCGCCGCTGGAGCCGCTGCCGGCCGGCCAGCCTACCCCGCTCTCCTTTGCCCAGGAGCGGCTGTGGTTCCTCAGCCAATTGGAGCCGGACACCCTCACCTATCAAGTGCCCCTGGCCGTCCGTCTGCGCGGGCCGCTGAACGTTGCTGCCCTGGCCGCCAGCCTGCGCGCCATCGTACAGCGCCATGCCGTCCTGCGCACAGCCGTGGAGATCGACGCCCACGGCCAGCCCACCCCACAGGTGCACACGGACGTCCACCTGCCTCTGCCGCTGGTTGACCTGAGCCACCTTGCCGCCGCGCCGGCGGAGATCGAAGCGGAAGCGCGGCGCCTGGCTGTGGCCGAGGCCCGTCGCCCCTTCCGCCTGGACCAGCCACCCCTGATGCGCAGCGTGCTCTATCGCCTGTCGCCGGGGCACGACAACGCCCCCGCGGATCATCTCCTGGTCCTCACCCTCCACCACATCGCCTGCGATGGCTGGTCGCTGGAAGTGCTGCTGCGGGAGCTGCAACAGCTCTACCCGCGCTTTGCCGCCGACCCGGACGCGGCGCCCAACCTGCCGCCCCTGCCCGTCCAATACGGCGACTACGCAGCCTGGCAGCGCCGCTGGCTGAGCCGCGACGGCGGCCCCTCGCCGCTGGAGCGCCACCTGGCCTATTGGCGCCAGCAGCTAGCCGGCCCTGTCCCCCCCCTGCGTTTGCCCACCGATCGCCCGCGGCCGGCCGTGCAGACCTACCGCGGCGGCCGCCTCACCTTCACGGTGCCATCGGCGGTGGCAGGTCAACTGCGCAGCCTCGGCCAGGCTCACGGCGCGACCCTCTTCATGACCCTGCTGGCAGCCTTTCAGGCTCTGTTGCACCGCTACGCCGGCCAGACCGACTTTGCCGTGGGCGTGCCGGTGGCTAACCGTCGGCACGCTGCCGTCGAGCCGTTGGTGGGCATGTTCGTCAACACCCTGGCCCTGCGCGCCGACCTGGACGACAACCCGACGTTCTTGGAGCTCCTGGCCCGGGTGCGACGAACCGCGCTGGAGGCCTTTGCCCACCAAGACGTCCCCTTCGAGCGGGTGGTGGAGGCCCTGCTGCAGGGCGACGCCGCAGAGGGCAGGACGCCGCTGCCGCGCGACCTGAGCCGCTCGCCCATCTTCCAGGTGCTGTTCGCCCTGCAGACCGCGCCGCTGGGCGAGCAACTTTTGGGCGACCTCCGCCTCCAGGCAGAGGAGCTGGACATCGGCGCCATCAAGACCGATCTCACGCTCTCCCTGGCCGCAGAGGGGGAAGAGCTGCGCGGCTGGCTGGGCTTCAACCGCGATCTCTTCGACGAGACCACCGCCCAACGCCTGGCGCAGCACTTCGTCAACCTCCTCGCGGGCATCGCTGCCGCGCCCGAGATGCCGGTTTCCCGTCTGCCTCTGATGTCGGCCGCTGAGCAGGAGCAGGTGTTGGCCTGGGGCGTGGGGCCAGCCGGGTACCCCTACGCGCCGGTGACCGAGCTGATCGCTGCGCAGGCCGCGGCCTCACCGCAGGCGATGGCGGTGGGGACGGCGAGAGAGCAAAAGGAGGAAACGAGGGAGAGGAGGGAAACGGAAAAAGTGGAGGCAGAGGAAGGGCGGGAGCAACTCACTTATGGGCAGCTAGAGGCGCGGGCGAAGCGATTGGCTCACCACCTACACAGCCTGGGTGTGGGGCCGGACGCGGTGGTGGCCGTCTGCCTGGAGCGCTCGCCGCAGCTGCTGGTGTCCCTGCTGGGTGTGCTCAAGGCCGGCGCTGCCTACTTGCCCGTGGACCCCGCCTACCCGCCCGAGCGCATCGCCTTCATGCTCCAGGACAGCCGCGCGCGGGTGGTGGTGACGCAAGAGCGGTTGCTGACAGCCGGCAGTTGGCAGCCGGAGATGGATGGGTTACAACTCGTGCGCCTGGACACCGACTGGCCCGCCATCGCCCAGCACTCCCCAGACCACCCATCTACCAATCTCCCTACCCCCGACGCCCTGGCCTACGTCATCTACACCTCCGGCTCCACTGGCGCGCCCAAGGGAGTGGGGATCACCCACGCAGGGCTGGCCAACTACGTTCAGGCCGCGGCCGACATGTTCGGCTTGGGCCCGGCCGACCGGGTGCTGCAGTTCGCCTCCCTCAGCTTCGACGCGGCAGCCGAGGAGATCTTCCCTGCGCTGACCCGCGGCAGCCAGGTGGTGCTGCGCAGCGATGAGATGATCGGCTCGGCCGAGCGCTTCCTGGCCACCTGCGCCGACCTGGGCATCACCGTCCTGGACCTGCCCACCGGCTATTGGGCGCAGTTGGTGGTCGAGATGAACCGCCAGGGCCTTGCTCTGCCGCCCAGCGTGCGCCTGGTGATCCTGGGCGGCGAGGCTGCTTCGCCGGAGCACGTGCGCCTGTGGCAGCGCCTGGTCAGCCCCGACGTGCGGCTGCTGAACACCTATGGCCCCACGGAGGCCACCATCGTCGCCACCGCCGCCGAGCTCGCTGCGCCCAACCCCACGGTCGTGCCTATCGGCCGGCCGGTGCCCGGCGTCACCGTGGCCGTCCTCGACGCCGATGGCCAGCCCACGCCCATCGGCGTCCCCGGCGAACTGTGCATCGGCGGCGTCGGCCTCGCCCGCGGCTACCTGGGTCGGCCCGACCTGACGGCAGAACGCTTCGTGCCGAACCCGTTCTCAGCGCTCAATGATCAGGCAAACGACAGCGGTCACCGACCACCGACCACCGTTCACCCGTCACCGGTCACCGATCACCGATCACCGGTCACCGATCACCGGTCACCAACCCCCGATCACCGCCTCTACAAGACCGGCGACCTCGCCCGCTGGCTGCCCGATGGCCAGCTCGAATTCCTCGGCCGCCGCGACCGTCAGGTCAAGGTGCGCGGCTACCGCGTCGAGCCGGAGGAGGTGGAAGCGACGCTGCGCCGGCACCCGGCGGTGCGCAACGCGACCGTTGCGGTGAAGCCGGTTAACGGCGAGCCGAGCCTGGTGGCCTACGTGGTCGCCCAGGACGACGACGAGCTGCGCCGCAGTCTGCACACCTTCCTGGTACAGCAGCTGCCGGCCCACATGGTACCAGCAGCCATCGTACCACTGGTAGCGCTCCCCCTCACCGGCAGCGGCAAGGTAGACACCGCCCGCCTGCCCGCAGTCGACGCCAACCACGCAGTGCACGCTGCGGACTACACGGCCCCGCGCACTCGCCTGGAGCAGGCGCTGGCGGACCTGTGGCGCGAGGTGTTGGGCGTCGAGCGGGTGGGCATCGACGACAACTTCTTCGCCCTGGGCGGCAACTCGCTGCAGGCCGCCATTGTGGCCAACCGCTTGCAGCAAGCGCTGGGTGCTGTGGTCTACGTGGTGGTGCTCTTCGACGCGCCCACGGTGGCCCGCCTGGCCGCCTACCTGGCCCAACACTACCGGCGCCAGGTCAGCGCCTGGCTGGGCGCAGACGCGGTGGCGCTGCCCGAAACACCGACTGTCGCAGGCTGCGTCACGCCGGCCATGGTCGCCGACCTGCGCAGCCGCATCGCCGCTCGCGAGCCGGCCGACGCCGACGAGCCCGCCTGGCTGGCCCGCGCTGCTGCAGCCGGCCGCAACCCGCCAGCCGTGTTCATCCTCTCGGCCCCGCGCGCCGGCTCCACCCTGCTGCGCACCATGCTGGCCGGCCACCCGGACCTTTTTTCGCCGCCGGAGCTGGCCCTGCTGGGCTTCCACACCCTGGGCGAACGGCGCCAGGCCTTCGCCGACCGCGACCGCGGCTGGCTAGAGGGCGTGTGGCGGGCGCTGATGGAGGTCCACGGTTGCAGCCTGGAGGAAGCGCAGGCCATGATGGCCGCGCTCGAGGCCGAGGACCTGCTCACGGCGCAGTTCTACGCCCGCCTGCAGGCCCAAATTGCGCCGCGCACCCTGGTGGACAAAACCACCACCTACGCTCTCAGCCTGCGCACCCTGCGCCGCGCCGAGGCTTGGTTCGAGGCCGCGCGCTACATCCACCTGGTGCGCAGCCCCACCGCCTCGGTGCTCTCCTACCTGGATAGCCGCCTGGACCCCGTCTTCGGCCATGCCTATCCCTACACCCCGCGCGAGAAGGCCGAGCTCTTCTGGCTGATCGCCAACGAGAACGTCGAGCGCTTCTTCCAGCAAGTGCCGGCCGACCGCCGCACTACCGTGCACTTCGAGGAGCTGGTGCAGGCGCCGGAGGCCGTCTCCCGCGACCTCTGCCAGTTCCTGGGCATCCCCTTCCACCCTGCCCTGCTGGAGCCCTACAGCGGCCGGCGCATGCTAGACCCCGTGCACCCCGCTTCGCGCATGGTGGGCGACCCGCGTTTTCTGGAGCACCGGGCGATCGAGCCGCAGGCGGCCCGGCGCTGGCCTGCCCTGCCCCCTGGCGACACGCTCAGCCCATTGACACTGGAAGTCGCTCGCCGGATGGGCTACGAGGACGGAGCAACGGTGAGTGCCTCCGCTTCCCCCGGCTCCCTGGAGGAACTCACGGGACCGAGCGAAACTCAGGCCGCACCCGCCGCCGCGCCCCTCTCCTTCCAGCAACAGCGGCTCTGGTTCCTCCAGCAGCTCGAGCCGGAGAGCTACGCCTACAACATGCCCGCGGCTTTGCGGCTGACCGGCACGCTGCACGTCGAGTCGCTGCAAGAGGCCCTCAACGGCGTGATCCGGCGCCACGCTGCTCTGCGCACCGTCTTTCACAGCGTGGAGGGGGTGCCGGAGCAGGTGATCCTGCCGGAGCTGCGGCTGTCGCTGTCGGTCGAGGAGCGCCGCCCCCAGGACGGTGCCCATGCCACTGCGGCGGCCAACGAGCCGCTCGGCGAGGCCGAGGTCTTGACCCTGCTGCACGAGGCGGCCACCGAGGAAGCGCATCGCCCCTTCGACCTGGAGCGGGGTCCCTTGCTGCGTGCACGACTGATCCGCCTGGCGCCGACCGACCACGTCCTGCTCTTCACCATCCACCACGTGGTCGGCGATGGCTGGTCCACTGCGCTCCTGGCCGATGAGCTGAGCGCGCTGTACGCCGCCACTGTGCGCAGGGAGGACCTGGCCTCGGCCCTGCCCCCGCTGCCGATCCAGTACGCCGACTATGCCCGCTGGCAGCGCGCCACGCTGGGCAGCCTGACCGCGCCCAGCCCCGCCCTGTCCGATCACCTGAGCTACTGGCGAAACCGCCTGGCCGGCATGCCCACCGTGCTGGACCTGCCGGCGCGGCTGGGCAAGGAGCGGCCTCCCCTCAAGGGCGCGCGCGGGGCCACCGTCAGCCGAGCTCTCCCGGCAGAACTGGCGGAGCGCCTGCGCAGCCTGGGCCAGGCAGAGCACGCCACCCTGTTCATGACGTTGCTGGCTGCGTTCGAGGTGCTGCTCAGCCGCTACGCCGGCCAGAACGATTTTGCGGTCGGCACCGTCCTGGCCAACCGCCACCGCGCCGAGCTGGAGCCGCTGATCGGCTTCTTCGCCAACACCCTGCCCATCCGCGCTGACATCGTGGAGCAGAACACCGACGGGCCGGTCGGGCACGACCCCACCTTCCGGGAGCTGCTGTGGCGGGTGCGCCGCAGCGTGTTGGACACCTTCCGCCACGCCGACACCCCCTTCGAGGCCGTGGTGGAAGCCCTGCAGCCGCAGCGCAGCCTCAGCCACACGCCGCTGGTGCAAGTGATGTTCCTGCTGCAGAACACGCCTCAGGCCAAGGTCGCCCTGCCGGGGGTGCAGGCCGCCTTGCTGCCGCTGGACCCCGGCATCGAGGGCTTCGACCTGACCCTGGCCGTGCGCGAGCAGCCCGACGGCCTGCGCGTCCTGGTCAGCTACGACGCCGACCTGTTCGACGCGGAGACTGTGGAGCGGCTGGCCGCCAACTATGAAACCCTGCTGCGGGGCATCGTGGAGCAGCCCGACCGGCGCATCAGCGCCCTACCGCTGGTGCACCCAGAGGAGCTGCACCTGCAGACCGTGGCCTGGAACGACGCCGTGGCCGACCTGCCCCAGGACGCCTGCCTGCACACCTTGTTCAGTGCTCAGGCCCGGCGTACGCCCGATACCGTTGCCGTCCGCGCGCGCGGCCAGGAGCTCACCTACGCCGAGCTGGACCGCCGCAGCACGCAGCTGGCCGCCTACCTGCGCTCCCTGGGCGTGGGGCCGGAGGAAGTGGTCGGCCTGCTGATGCCGCGCACGGTGGACCTGATCGTGGGCATGGTAGGCATCCTCAAGGCCGGCGCAGCCCACCTGCCCCTGGACCCCAGTTACCCGCCGGAGCGCATCGCCTATCTGCTGGCCGACAGCGCCGCGCGGGTGGTGGTGACGCAGGAGCAGCTGCTGGAAGCTGGCAGCTGGAAGTTGGCAACTGCGGGCCTGCGGCTCGTGCGCCTGGACACCGACTGGCTCGCCATCGCCCAGCACTCCCCAATCTACCAATCTACCAATCTCCCAACCCCCGACGCCCTCGCCTACGTGATCTACACCTCCGGCTCCACAGGCCAGCCCAAGGGCGTGATGATGCCCCACCGCGGCATCGTCAACGAGTGCCTGGAGGTGATCCGCTGGCTGCGCATCCGGCCGGGAGACCGCTACCTGCAGTTCGCCAGCCTGGGCTTCGACACCTCGATGGAGGAAATCTGGCCCGCGCTGCTGGGCGGCGCCACCCTGGTGCTGCGCCCCGACCGACCCCTGAGCGCCGGCGTCGAGTTCAACGCGCTGCTGGAGGCAGAGCAGATCAACGTCATGGACCTGCCCGCGGCCTTCTGGCACGAGTGGGTGACCGAGCTTGCCACGACCGGCCGGCCTTTGCCGGCCAGCCTGCATTCGCTGTTCGTGGGCGGCGAGAAAATGAAGGCCGACAAGTTCGCGCTGTGGCGGCAAGTGACCAGAGAGCGACCCGATGTGTTGCTGGTGAACGGCTACGGGCCCACCGAGGCCGCGGTCACCGCCATCTCCTGGGCCGCGCCCACCGCTCCCGACGCCGCGCCGCCGAACGACGTGCCCATCGGCCGCGCCATGGGCAACATCCAAGCCTACCTGCTGGACGACGCCCTCCAGCCCGTCCCCATCGGTGTGCCCGGCGAGATCTGCATCGGCGGCGTCTGCCTGGCGCGCGGCTACCTGGGCCGCCCCGACCTGACCGCCGAACGCTTCGTGCCGAACCCGTTCTCAGCGCTTAATGATCAGGCAAACGACAGCGATCACCGACCACCAACCACCGTTCACCCGTCACCCGTCGCCGATCACCGATCACCGATCACCGATCACCGTTCACCGTTCACCGATCACCGATCACCGTTCACCGTTCACCGATCACCGGCCACCGATCACCGATCACCGGCCACCGATCACCGTGTCTACCGCACCGGCGACCTAGGCCGCTGGCTGCCCGATGGCACGTTGCAGTTCCTGGGCCGCATGGACCACCAAGTGAAGGTGCGCGGCTACCGCGTGGAACCCGAAGAGATCGAGGCGGTGCTGCGCCAGCACCCCGGCGTGCGCGAAGCGGTGGTCGTGGCGCCAACCGACGGCGCCGGCAACGTTCGATTGGTGGCCTTCGTGGTGCCTGCCGATGGCTGGGCCGCGACGGAGCCAGCTGGCCAGCCCGCCACCGATGGCCTTGGCCGTCTGGCCGCCGACCTGCGCAGCTTCGCTGCTCGCCTGCTGCCCGACTACATGGTGCCATCGCTGGTGGCGCCCCTGGCTGCGTTGCCGCTGACCACCTCCAGCAAGGTGGACCGCCGCAAACTGACCACGCAGGCGACGGATCTGCTATCGACGCCGGACGCCGCCGCCCTGGCGTCCAGCGCGGCACCCCAAGGTGAAGCAGAGGCGCTGCTGGCCGACCTGTGGACCGAGCTCCTGGGCCGCCGGCCGCAGCGCCACGACGATTTCTTCGCCCTGGGCGGCCATTCGCTGTTGGCCACCCAGCTCGTGTCCCGCATCCGCACGGCCTTCGGTGTCGAGCTACCTCTGGTGGACCTGTTCGACGCGCCTAGCCTCGCCGGCATGACCCAGCGCGTGTTGGACGCGCTGGCCCGCCGTCGCTCAGCACCCCCCAATCTACCAGTCTACCAGTCTACCACCCCCCAACACCGACTGGCCCACCTGCCGCCCGCCGCAGCCGCCGGCCCGCCGCCCCTCTCCCTGGCCCAGCAGCGGCTGTGGCTGCTCGACCAGCTCGACCCCGGCAACCTCTCCTTCAACCTGCCCCTGGCCTTGCGCCTGGCCGGCCCGCTGGACGCGGATGCACTGACGGCCGCCATACAGGAGGTCGTCCGCCGCCATGCCGTGCTGCGCTCTGCCTTGCCTGCGGGTGCAGCGGCGAACGGCATCCCGCAGCAGGTGGTACTGGAGAACTGGCTGCCGTCCCTGGCGGTAGAAGAGGTGGCCGACGAGGCTGCGGCGCTGGGTGTGGCCGCCGCCGAGGCCCGCCGCCCCTTCAACCTGACCGAGGGCCCCCTGCTGCGTAGCCGGCTTCTGCGTCTGGCCGACACCGGCGACCATGTGCTGGTGGTCGTGTTGCACCACATCGCAGCCGATGGCTGGTCGCTAAGCATCTTCCTGCACGAGCTGGCCACCCTCTACGCAGCCTATGCCGGCCGGCCGGCCGGCGCCCGCCCGCCGTCCCCGCTGCCGCCGTTGCCCCTGCAGTACGCCGACTTCGCCCGCTGGCAGCGCGCCTGGCTGGAGCCGACCGACGGCCCATCGCCGCTGGTAGAGCACCTGGCGTACTGGCGCCAAAAGCTGGCCGACCTGCCGCCGCTGTTGGCGCTGCCCACGGACCGCCCGCGACCGGCCGTCAAGTCCGCCGCCGGCGACGTGCTCCCGGTGGTGCTGCCCCCCGCGCTGGTGCAAGCCGTGGCCCAGCTCAGCCGCGCCGAGCGCAGCACCTTGTTCATGGCCCTGCTGGCCGGCCTGCAAGCCCTGCTGTACCGCTACACCGGCCAGGTCGACATCCCCTTGGGCACGGCGGTAGCCGGTCGCCGCTGGCCGGAGGTCGAGCCGCTCATCGGCTTCTTCGTCAACACCCTGGTGCTGCGGGGCAGGGTCGAGCCGGCCATGAGCTTCCGCCAGCTACTGGCCCAGGCGCGGCAGACGGTGCTGGAGGCGTTCGCCCACCAGGACACGCCCTTCGAGATGGTGGTGGACGCCCTGCAGCCACAACGCAGCCTGAGCCACACGCCCCTCTTCCAGGTCGCCTTCACCTGGGAGAACCAGGCAGCCGGCTTCGCCGTGCCCGACCTCTCGGCCGGCGGTTTGACGATCACCCCGCTGCCCGTGGACACCGGCGTCTCCGCCTACGATCTGCTGCTCTCCCTGGGCGAGGAGGACGGCGAGGTGGTCGGCCACCTGCGCTATAGCACGGATCTCTTCGATCGCGACCGCATGCAGCGGCTGGCGCAGCACTGGCAGACCCTGCTGGCCGCCGCAGCCGCCGACCCCGACCGCCCCATCGCCGACCTGCCGCTGCTGCCCGACGAGGAGCGCCGCCTGGTGACCGAGGTCTGGAGCCAGGGCGAAGCTATGGCGATCCCGTCCGGCCCGGCCCATGCGGCCTTCGAGGCGCCAGCGACGGCGCTGCCGGCGGCAGTGGCGGTCATGGCAGTTGGACAGAAGGCAAAGGGGGAGGAGATGGGGGCGCCGGAGGTGCTGACGTATGGCGAGCTGGAGGCGCGGGCGAACCGGCTGGCCCAGCACCTGCGCGGGCTGGGCGTGGGGGCCGAGGACATCGTGGCCTTGCTGCTGAACCGCTCGCCGGAGGTAGCGGTGTCTGTGCTCGGTGTTCTCAAGGCAGGCGCCGCCTTCCTCCCCCTGGACCCGGCAGACCCGCCGGAGCGCATCGCCTATGTGCTGGCGGATAGCAGGGCGCAGGTGGTGGTGACGCAGGAGCAGCTGCTGGAAGGTAGCAACTGGAAGCTGGCAACCGCAGGCCTGCAGCTCGTGCGCCTGGACACCGACTGGCCCGCCATCGCCCAGAACCCCCCAATCTACCAGTCGACCAATCTTCCAACCCCCGACCGCCTCGCCTACGTCATCTACACCTCCGGCTCCACGGGCTGGCCCAAGGGGACGCTGCTGACCCACGCCGGCCTGAGCAACCTGATTGCGGCGCAGCGCCGGCTGTTCAACCTGGGGCCGGGCGACCGCGTGCTGCAGTTCGCCCGTCTCAGCTTCGATGCGTCGGTGTGGGAGCTCTCCATGGCCCTGAGCAGCGGCAGCGCACTGGTGCTGGCCTCCCAGGACCTGCTTTCCTCGCCCACCGACCTAGCCCGGCTCATCGTCGAGCAGGGGGTCACAGCCGTCACCCTGCCGCCCACAATGCTGTCCCTGTTGACGCCGGAGATGGTGGCAGGTGGCCGGCTGCGGCTGGTGGTGGCGGCCGGCGAGCGCTGCCCGGCGGAAGTCGCACAGCGCTGGTCCAGCCTGCCGGGCGTTCGCTTCGTCAACGCCTATGGCCCCACCGAGGCCACCGTCTGCGCCACCGTACACGTTTGCGACCCCGGCGACCCCGGTGAGCCGCCCATTGGCCGCCCCCTGCCCAACTTCTGCGCCTACGTCTTGGACCACCGGCTCCAGCCCGTGCCCATAGGCGTTCCTGGCGAGCTCTACCTCGGTGGCCCCGGCCTCGCCCACGGCTACCTGGGGCGGCCCGACCTGACGGCAGAACGCTTTGTGCCGAACCCGTTCTCAGCGCTCAATGATCGGGCAAACGACAGCGGTCACCGACCACCGACCACCGATTACCCGTCACCGGTCACCGACCACCGGTCACCGGCCACCGCCCAGCGTCCCCCAATCTACCAGTCTACCGGTCTGCCAAGCCCCGATCACCGTCTCTACCGCACCGGCGACCTCGTGCGCTGGCGGCCCGACGGCGCCCTGGAGTTCCTGGGCCGCGCCGACGACCAGGTGAAGGTGCACGGTTTCCGTGTGGAGATAGGCGAGGTGGAAGCTGCGCTGGCAGCGTGCCCTGGCGTACAGGAGGCGGCAGTGGTGGTGCACGAACACGCGCCCAACGACCGGCGCTTGGTGGCCTACGTGGTACCCACTGTTCCCCTTCGTAGTGACGGCTTTAGCCGTCCTGAAGCGGCTGAAGCCGCTACTACCAAGGACGAGCCCACCCTTCGTAGTGACGGCTTTAGCCGTCCTGAAATAGCCGATTTGCGCCAAGAGCTCGCCCGACGCCTGCCCGCCTACATGCTGCCCTCGGCCATCGTCAGGGTCGAGGCCCTGCCGCGCACCCCCAGCGGCAAGGTAGACCGCCGCGCCCTGGCCGCCCAACGTCTGCCCGCCATCGCCCAGCACTCCCCCATCTACCAGTCTACCAATCTCCCAACCCCCGACGCACCCGCAGTCGATCCGATCCTGCAGACGCTGGCCGCAATTTGGCAAGAAGTGCTGGGCGTTGAGCGGGTTGCGCCTGAGGACAACTTCTTCGCCCTGGGCGGCGACTCGGTGCAGGCCATCCGGGCGGTGGCCCGCGGCCACCAGGCCGGCCTGCCCCTCACAGCCCGCCTGCTGTTCCAGGCGCCCACCCTGGCCAGCCTGGCTCAGGCCGTGGCCGCGGCTGCGCCAGCTCCCACGCCAACCCAGCCCACTGCGCAGCCCCTGCCGCTAACCCCCATCCAGGCCTGGTTCTTCGAGCAGGTCGGCGGCGATACACTCGACGAGGAGCGCCTCAACCACTGGAACCAGGCCCTGCTGCTGGAGGTGGACGCTGCGCTGGACCAGGCCGCCCTGGCCCGCGCCGTCCGGGCCGTCGTCGCTCAGCACGACGCCTTGCGCCTGCGCTTCGAGCGCGACGCCGGCCGTTGGCGCCAGCGCGTCGTCCCCGCCGCCGAGCCGGCGCCGCTGCAGACCGTGGACCTGTCCGGCCTCCCGCCGACCCAGCGACAGGCTGCGCTGGCCGCAGAGATCGAAGCCGCGCAGCGCAGCCTGGACATCTTTGCCGGCCCGCTGCTGCGCGTGGTATACTGCCGCCTTCGCCCGACCGGCGGCAATGAGGGCGCAACCGATCGACTGCTGCTCGTTGTCCATCACCTGGCCATTGACACGATCTCCTGGCGCATTTTGTTGGAGGACCTGTTGACGGCGTACACCCAGGCGGCCACCGGCGCGGCCATTCGACTGGCGGCTAGCACCGCGGCCTTCAGCACCTGGGCGGCGCGGCTGGCTGAGCTGGTCGACTCGGCCGCCCTGCGCCACGACCTGCCCTATTGGCAGCGGTTGGCAGCCGTCCCCTCCTCGCTCCCCCTGGACAGCGCCGAAGACCCGGTCCAGGCCAACCGTGAGCAGGATGGCGAAACTGTGACCGTCGCCCTAAACGCTGACGAGACCCGGGCGCTTCTGGACGCGGGCCGAGCGGCCTATGGCCTCGAGCCGCTGGAGATGCTGCTCACCGCCCTGGCCCAGACCCTGGCTGCGTGGACCGGTCACCGCAGCGTGCTGGTGGACGTGGAGAGCCACGGTCGCCGTCCCCTGTTCGACGACCTCGACGTCAGCCGCACTGTGGGTTGGTTTACCGCCCTGTTCCCGCTGGCCCTGGAGCTCCCCGCAGGCGGCCAGAACGCGGCCGGCGGCCGCAACGGCAGCCACAGCCCGCTGGCTGCAGCGCTACTGGCCGTCAAAGAGCAGGTGCGGGGCGTGCCACGCCACGGGCTGAGCTACGGACTGCTGCGCTACCTCGCCGCAGACGATCCGGCTATCGCAGAGGCCATGCACAGGTTACCGCGGCCGGCCATCAGCTTCAACTATCTGGGCGACGCGACCTCCTTCGACGCAAGCCAGGCGGCCGCGCTCGGGTCGGTGCGGGTGGCAGCCGAGGCGCCAGGCATGGTGCGCTCGCCCCACACGCCGCGGCCACACCTACTCGAGGCCACGGCGTCCGTGCGCGCCGATGCGCTCCAGGTGCAGTGGACCTTCTCGCGGCGGCTGCATCGCGCGACCACCATCGAAGCCCTGGCGCGCAGTTTCCTCAACCATCTGCGCGCCTTGATCACCCACTGCCTGAATGCCGAGACCGTGGGCTACTCGCCAGCCGATTTCCCTGAGGCCAACCTGGACCAAGAACAGCTTGAACGGCTGCTACAGGAGCTCAACGACTGATGTCCGACCTGTTTCGCACCCTGGCGACCCTCTCCCCGGAACAGCGCGCGCTCGCCATCTTGCTGCTGAAAGAGCAGGGGCTGGACGTGGAGCGGGAGCTGATCCTGCCCCAGCCGCGGCCTGACGGCTGCGCGCCCCTTTCCTATGCCCAGCAGCGGCTCTGGTTCC
>DAOUBX010000285.1:0-8568 GCA_034432445.1 Anaerolineales bacterium | reverse complement strand
CCGGGCATTTGGACTCTGGTTTGCAAACGTGTCTGCGAAGCCAACCTAGGTCGCAAATCGCCTACAAATGCCCGGCACCTGAGCAGTTACGATCACTTGACGTATTGTGCTATGCTCTCCGAACTGCGCATCTCTAACTTCGCCATCATCGACGCGCTCACGCTCACCTTCAGCCCTGGCTTCAACGTGCTCACGGGCGAGACAGGCGCGGGCAAGTCCATCATCATCGACGCGGTGGACATGCTGCTGGGCGGCAAGGTCGGCCAGGAGGTGATCCGCGCCGGCGCCGAGCTGACGCAGGTCGAAGGGGTATTCAACTTGTCGCCGGCCGCGGCCGCCGCCATCGCTCCCTTGCTGGAACAGGAAGGGCTGGAGAGCGACGACCCCAGCGTGTTGTTGCTGTCGCGGGAGCTGCGCCGCGGCGGTCGCACGGTGGTGCGGGTCAACGGCCGCGCGGTGGCGCTTTCCCTGCTCAAGGAGATCGGCAACCAACTGGTCGACATCCACGGCCAAAGCGACCATCTCTCGCTGATGCGGCCGCGCGAGCACGTCAATCTGCTGGATCGCTACGCCGGCTTGACGGCGCAACGGGAGCAACTGGCCGCGCTGGTGCGGCGGCTGAGCGCAGTGCGCAAGGAGCTGGCCGGCATGCAGCGCGACCAGCGCGAGCTGGCTCGTCGTGTGGACCTGCTCAGCTTTCAGGCCGACGAGATCGAGACCGCCAACCTGGAGCCGGGCGAAGATGTTGCGCTGGAGAGCGAACGGCGCCGCTTGGCGAACGCCGAGCAGCTGCTTCGCCTGACCGAAGCGGCGCGCGTGCGGCTGGAGGAAGGTGATGGCGAGCAGCCCGCCGCGGCCGACCTGTTGAGCGACGCCGCCGGTTACTTGTCGAAGCTGGCCGCGATTGACCCCGATGCTGGCGCGCTGGTGGACACCGCCGAAGCGTTGGCCGACCAGCTGCGCGACCTGGCCTACGCGCTCGAGGCGTACGCCGCCGAGATCGAGTTCAACCCCGATCGCCTGGCCGAGGTCGAGGAGCGCTTGAGCCTGATCTTCAACCTGAAGCGCAAATACGGCGACACCATCGAGGAGATCGTGGCTTTTGGCGGCCGCGCCCGGGCGGAGTTGGAGGCGTTGGCCAACGTTGAAGTGCGCACCGTCGAGTTGGAACGGGAGGAGGCGCGCCTGTTGGAGCAGATCGGCCGGCTGGGCGCTGCCCTGTCACAGGCGCGACGCCGTGCAGCCGAACGCATGGCGGCCGCAGTCGAGCGCGAGCTGGCCGACCTGCGCATGGCCCGGGCGCGTTTTGCCGTTGACATCCAGTGGCAGCCTGAGGCCGGCGGCGCGCCGGTGGCCGCAGCCGATGCGCCGGCGGGTATGGCGGCTGGCCGCTATCGCTTCGACACAACCGGCCTGGACGCGGTGGAGTTTCTGGTGTCGGCCAACCCCGGCGAGCCGCTCAAGCCGCTGGTCAAGGTCGCTTCGGGCGGCGAGACTTCACGGTTGATGTTGGCCCTGAAGACCGTCCTGGGGCGCGCCGACGAAACGCCCACCCTGATCTTCGACGAGATCGACGTCGGCATCGGTGGCCGCGTCGGCGGGACGGTGGGGCGCAAGCTGTGGGAGCTGACGGTGGCCGCCAGATCTGACAGGACAGAAGGGCCGTCGTCAGCAGTCAACGCAGCCTGGCGCGGCGGGCATCAGGTGCTGTGCATCACCCACTTGCCGCAGCTTGCAGGGTATGGCGACGCCCACTTTGCCGTGCGCAAGGTGGTCGAAGGAGGACACACCCGCACCGAGGTGGCCAACCTGACCGGCGAAGCGCGGCTGGAGGAACTGGCCGCCATGCTGGGCACGCCAACCAACGGCAGCGCGGCCGGCCGCAGCTCGGTGGCCGAGATGTTGGCGGAAGTCGAAGCCATCAAGCAAAGCGTTCAGCAGCAGCCAAACCCTGGCAATTAACAACGTGCGGAGCGCCAACCGATCGGTTGGCGCTCCGCACGCAGTGCGACGTTGATCGAGCGTAACTACTCAGCCATAGGTACCGGGCATTTGGATTCTAACCTGAACATCGCACGGGCCGGTCTCCGACCGTGCCCGCCGCGCTTTCATTGACGGTTGTGCGCCGACGCGCATGGGCATCTGGTTTGCAAACGTGTTTGCGAAGCCAACCTAGGTCGCAAATCGCCTACAAATGCCCGGCACCTGAGCAGTTACTCCCTTTTTTCCTACCTTTCCTATCTACCCTCTTCTACCCTCTCGCTCCGCTCACTGCATCGCCTGCTGACACAACACAAAGCGCCCGCTCGCGTCCGTGTGATACGTGTACACGTTGGCGCCGTCGCTGAGCACGATCTGGTAGCCGGGGGTGATCACCTGCAAGTACATCTGGCCTGGTTGCTCGCAGCCCAGACCGCTGGTGGGCCAGTTCATCTGTTCGACCGACACAACGGTGATGCTGCTCGCAGCAGCGCCGGTCTTCTGCGCCATGTCGGCGGTCACAGCATTGACAATGGCCTCGGCAGTGCCACTGCCGATGGGGCCGCGACCGGGCGCGGCAGCCGCCGGCATCAGCCCATTCGGCCCGCACAAGAACAGATCGGTCGGCGTCCGCCCGTGATAGTCATACGTCTGACCGTTGGCCTCGAGGATTACCTGAACGCCATCGGTCAGCACTTGGGCGTACATCATATCCGGAGCAGGACAGCCTAAGCTGGCATCGGGCCAGGTTACCGCCTTGGCCTCGACTACGGTGATCTGGTCCGCCGGAATGCCCAGCCGCGCCGACAGATCGGCAATGGCGGGAGCCGCCAGCACTTGTTCGGGATAGGTCTGAGCCGGCTGGTCGACGGCGCCGGGGCCGCGCGGCCGGGTGTCTTGTGTGGGCATGGGAGTAGGCTCCAAAGTAGCAATTGGGCTGGACACCGGGGCGACAAGCTCAGGCCCGCAGGCAGCCAACAATAGGGCCAGCAGGGAAAGTACAATGAACATCCTAGACAACATCTCTCTTCTCCTCGTAACTGTCTCCAAGCAGCGTGGCGACTTGGCTCGGTCAAGCGATTGGGACTATCCCGGCGCTGCCCGCCGGAGGGACGGTGGAACCGACCACAGCGCCAAGCACCCTACCGACCATGGCACGTCCGCAGTGGCAATTTTGTTCACGCCTCAGCTGGCTCAGAAGAGCCTCTGCAACAGGCCCAAGACCAGCGGTCGGAGCACGAAATCGAGCAGCAACAGCACGATCAGGGGCGAGAGATCAATACCCCCCAAGGGGGGAATGATGCGCCGCGCCGGCTCCAGGATGGGATCGGTGATCTGGCGCAGCAGGTTCGGCAGCGGGCTGTTCCAGTTCAGGTTGGGAATCCAGGTCAGCAACACGCGAATGATGATGGCAAAGCTCAGGACGGTGAAGAGGATGTCGAAGAAACGGTAGAGAAACAGGCCCATGATGGTTATTTGTCCTCCGCAGACTCCGTCAAGTCACCCAGATACTTGGACTTGCGGTAGGCAGCCCAAACGGCCTTGGACAAGATCGTGCGCAGCGCGCCCTTCTCCAGCTCATACAACGCCTCGGCTGAGGTGCCGCCCGGCGAGGTGACCATGTTGCGCAGTTGCGCCGGATGCAAGTCGGACTGTTTGGCGATCTCGACGGCGCCCTCCATGGTCTGCAGCACCAGTTGCTCGGCAACCTTGCGCGAGAAACCCATGTGCACGCCGGCATCGATCAGCGCCTCCATGAACAGGAACACGTAGGCCGGGCCGGTGCCGCTTAAGGCGGTGGCCATGTCGAGATAGCCCTCGTCCTCGACGTACAACTCCTGGCCCAAGGCGCGCAGAATCGCCTGCGCCTGCTGCTTCTGCCGCGGTTGTACGGCCGGTGTTGCCGTCCACACCGTCATGCCCTTGCCGACCTGCGCTGGCGTGTTCGGCATGCAGCGCACGATGATGGGGTGGCCGGTGCCATGACGGATGGCGCTGATGCGCGCGCCGGCAACGATGGACAAAACCAGCGAATGACGGCCAAGGTGCCCCAGCATTTCCGGCATCACGTGCGGCAACACCTGCGGCTTGACGCTCAACACGACCACATCGCCGAAGTCAGCCGCCTCGGCGTTGTTAGTGGTCACCCGAATGCCGTAGCGCTGGTGTAGCTCGGCGCCCCGCTCGCTGTGCGGGTCGGCGCCGATGATCTGCTCTGGGCTGACCAGCTCTTGCGCCAGCAAGCCCTTGATCATAGCCTCGGCCATGATGCCGGTGCCGATAAAGGAAAGTGAAGTGTCTTTTAGCATAAGGAACCTCTTGTGCAACTCTTCGATTAGCGTGCGCCGAAGATGGCCGTGCCCACACGGACGATCGTGGCGCCCTCCTCGATGGCCACGGTGAAATCATTGCTCATGCCCATGCTCAGGTGATGCCAATCCGCCTCCGGCCAATGCGCTGCCAGCCGATCGCGCAACGTGCGTAGTGTAGCAAAATGCGGTCGAACATCCTCGGGGTCGGCAGCGAAGGGTGGGACAGTCATCAGCCCGTGAATGCGCACGCGGGGCAAGGCCAAAAGCGCTTCTACGTCGCGCCAAACACCATCGGGCGTGTAGCCGAACTTGCTGGCCTCGCCCGCAACGTTGACCTCCAGCAACACATCGACCTGCGCCAGGCCGGCCTGGACGGCGAAGCGATCCAGCCGCTGCGCGATCTTGAGCCGGTCCACTGCGTGAATCAGCGCCGGCCGGCAGGCAATGGCCAGCGCAGCCTTGCGGCTCTGGATCGGGCCGATCAGGTGCAGGCGAACGTCGGATGCCGGTGCCGTATGGCTGATGGCAGCCGGATTAGCCGGATCGACGAACTTGGCCCAGGCTTCCTCGACCAGGTTCTCGCCGAAATCAGCCTGGCCGGCTGCCAGCGCCCGGTGAATCAGGCTCTCTGGATGGGTCTTACTGACTGCCACCAGCGTGATGTCGGCCGGCGAGCGGCCCACCCTGGTGGCCGCTGTCGCCATCTGCTCACGCACACGAGCCAGATTGGCAGCGATATCGATCTGTGTGGTCAAGCGAACAACTCCGACAAGGGGGGGCAGCGCCAGCAGGGATGGTGGCCCCGAACTGAGGCTTTGCACTTTGCACGGTTGAGACCCGGGTGCCGGTCACTTGAGTCGGCCTGCGCAGGGGTGTACACACGGCCGACGCAGGCTGCAACTGGGTCGCAAGTGCCCGGCGCCTGAACAGGTACCACGCGGTGCGCCTTACCTGCGCAGCATCATCACCGCGGCGAAACGGCCCGTGCGGCCCTGATCCCCGCGGTGTGAGAAGTAGGTATCGCGGTGGCACTTGGTACACACGCCAGCCACTTCGATCTGCGTAACGCCCGCCTGCGCCAGTTGCCAGCGGTTGGCTTGCCAGAGATCAAGGTGGAAGCGAGAATCACCCTTGCCCGGCATCTGCCTCTCAGTCAGAGGGGTCGCGCCGGTTGCCGCCGGCGAAGGCGAAACCAACACATGGGGGGCGGCAGGCATTGCCGCGCGCACGGCTGCGACAACCTCCGGGCCCACCTCGTAGCAACACGGGCCGATGGACGGGCCGATCACCGCCACCAAGTCGGCGGGGTCACTGCCAAACTCGCTAATCATCGCCGCCACCAACGCCGACGCCATGTCGTTCACCGTGCCGCGCCAACCGGCGTGCGCCAAGCCAATAGCCTGGCGCTGCGGATCGTAGAGCAGAAGGGGCGTGCAGTCGCCAAAGCGCTGGATCAACGGCAGCTCTGGCACGTCGGTGACGATGCCGTCGGCCTGGGCGATCATCGTGCCTCGATCGGTCTCCCGCGCGCGCACGACGCGGTTGCTGTGCACCTGCCAAACGGTTGTAAAGTCGGCGCGCGTCACGCCCAACGCCTGGGCCAACAGCCGATGGTTGGTCTCGACGTTGGCCCGATCGTCGCCGACCACTGCGCCCAGGTTCAAGCTGGCATAAGGCCCCACACTGACACCGCCATGTCGCGTGCTAACACCGTGCATCAAGCCAGCATGACGCGATAGACTGGCAAAACGCACGAGCGGCAAGCTAGTTGTCTTCAAGGTCGGCGCGGGGAGCATGCTCATCTCCTTGCTTGCCCTCTTTTCCTTCTCTACCCTAGCAACGGAATCGGCGCCGGTCGCCAATCCTCGGCGCGCCAGGGCCCTTTGGACTTCACCGGCACGCCGCCGGTGGCGCGGTAAGCCCAGTCCGTGTCGCAGGAACCGCAGGTCAGGCAGCCGCTGGAGTCGGGGGGACAGCTCAGACCGGTTTCGGCGCGCTGAGCATGTCGCTGCTCGAACAGGAAATAGCTGGTGCTGACGCCGCTTTCCACGATGTCCCAAGGCTGCGGCTCACCGGGCCGTCTGGCGCCCAGGAATTCCTCGGCCGTTAAGCCGTGATCGGCCAGGGCAGCGTAGAAGGCTTCGATGGACAAGCGCCGCATGCTCAGCAGCGCCGGCGCCAGCCGTCGGTCGCCGCGGGCCAGCACCGCTTGTACAGCAGCCCACTGCGGCGAATCGGCGCGCACCGCCACGTCGTGCCGGCCTACGGCGCGTTGGATAGCCTTTTGGCGACGCACCAGGGTCTCCTCGTCCAACATCGCTTCCCACTGGAAGGGCGTGTGCGCCTTGGGCACATAGGGTGTGGCGTTGATCACGAGCCGGCGCCGGAAGCGCCTCCGCACCTCCAGCGTCAGGTCTACCAGGCCCTGCACGTCCGCCTCCGTCTCACCCGGGTGACCGACCATGAAATAGAGCTTGAGCTGCGGGAAGCCCAGCGCCTCGGCCAGGTCCACGGCGTCGAGGATCTGTTGCTCGGTCTGCGTCTTGTTGATGATGTTGCGCAAGCGTTGGCTGCCGGCCTCCGGCGCAATGGTCAAGGTCTGCGCGCCGCTCTCGCGCAGCGCCCGCACCAGAGGCACGGAGATGGGATCGACGCGCATCGAGCTTACGCTCAGCTTGGCGCCCAGCTCGCGCAGGCGAATGGCCAGCTCGTCGATCTGCGTGTGATCAGACACAGCCGCCGAGATGAGGCCGATGCGATCGCGGTGTTTCAGGCCGGCGCGGGCCCACTCCAGCAACAGGTCCAAGGGCTGCTCGCGCGGGGGCCGGTAGACGTAGCCGGCCAGGCAGAAGCGACAGCCGCGGCCACAGCCCCGAGCAATCTCCATCAAATGCAGTCCGCCGAACTCGGTGTCGGGGGTGTAGAGCGAGCTGACAGTGGGATAGCGTTCCAGATGGCGCACCCACAGCCGCTTGATCTGGCGTTGGCCGGGCCAGGCGGCCTGGCCGTTCTTGCCAGGCGTGGCTCCAATCGGTGACACCAGCTGCGGCACGTACACGCCCTCGATGCGATCCAAGGCCAACAGCAAACTGCTGCGGTCCTCGTCGCCCACGGCGATGATCGTGTCAACCAAGGTATCCACGACCTCTTCGCCCTCGCCGATGACGATGGCGTCGAAAAAGGGCGCCATGGGTTCAGGGTTCATGGTGATGCCCGGCCCACCGGCGATCAGCAAAGGCCAGCGCTCATCGCGCTCGGCCGCTAGAGGCGGCACGCCGGCTTGCCGCAGCATCTCCACGACGTTGAAGTAGTCCATCTCGTAGGAGATGGTAAACGCCCACACGGCGAACTCATCCAGCGGCTGCTGCGTTTCCAGCGAGAGCAGGGGGCGTTTGGCCTGCACGCCGCCCTTGTCCCAGAACACGCGCTCGCACACCACGTCCGCGCGCGCGTTGAAACAGTGGTAGAGAATCTGGAGGGCGAGGCTGGACATCCCCACGTAGTACGTGTTGGGATAGGCCAAGGCCACCGGCAGCTTGCCGCCCCAGTCTTTGACAACCGTACCGATCTCTTTGCTCAGTATCTTCTTTGCTTCAGCAGTTTGTTCCCAAGCCATGATCTATCCAAAACGTAACTATTCAGGTGCCGGGCACTTGCGACCGGTTCCCAGCTTGAGCCGGCTCTGCAGACGCCCTCGCCAGCGCAGCCTTAAGTGCCCGGCACCTAGGGCTGAACAGTTGCAAGAAAATGTTCCGGCAATAGCCGCTTGCGACGGGTCGCTCCTGATGTGAGCCCGCCCGGCGACACCTGCCCTTGCAGCGCAGGTGCAAGTGTGAAGCGACCGGGCTATCAAACGGCGCCCCGTCAGCGGGGCTGAAAGACGCGCCATGCACGCGCTAGCCCGTTTCAACGGGCGCTGTTATGTAGCAGGGGAACTTCATTCCCCGGCGAGCTCGCACCTGGACGGGCTTCGCTCTGTTGCCGGAGTATTATCTTAAGGTTCATAATAACCGGGCTACAAAACCGTGCCGGTAACTACTCGGCCATAGGTGCCGGGCATTTGGATTCCGCTTTGCAAACGTGTCTGCGAAGCCAACCTAGGTCGCAAATCGCCTACAAATGCCCGGCACCTGAGCAGTTACCCGTGCCGGTTCAAACCGGCTTTGCGGTGCACCGACAAGCCTTGTTGACGGGGCGCCGTTTCCCAGCCGGGGGACTGCATCCCCCGGTGGTTGCCGCCAACGCACGACTCGCATGCCCAGCTTCATTGTCGGGT
>DAOUBX010000284.1:0-27334 GCA_034432445.1 Anaerolineales bacterium | reverse complement strand
GCAACTATTCAGCCCTGGGTGCCGGGCACTTAAGGCTGCGCTGGCCAGGGCGTCTGCAGAGCCGGCTCAAGCTGTAAGCCGGTCGCAAGTGCCCGGCGCCTGAATAGTCACCTTTGCCTAACCGTTGCGCAGAGATGCCAGAATTTCCGGCAGCACCACGCCTGCCGGTCCTTGCAAAAAGATATGCGCAAGGTCGGTGAGTTCGCTGCGCTGGGGGTTGACCTCGATGATGCGCGCGCCGGCTTGCCAGGCGTAGTAGGGTAGGCTGGCGGCCGGCTGCACCACACCGCTGGTGCCGACGACCAGCATCACGTCGCAGCTCTCGCTCTCCGCGGTGGCGCGGGCCAGAATGTCAGGGTCTAGCATCTCGCCGAACCAGACGACGTCGGGCCGCATCATGCCGTGGCAGCCAGGGCGGGGACAGCGCGGGGGCGTCTCTGTTTGACCGGCCAGGTCGGCCAGCGTGTAGCCCGTGTGGCCATAGATGCACTTGTAGCGGTGGATGCTGCCATGCAGCTCGACAACATCGGGGCTGCCGGCCGCCGCGTGCAGGCCGTCGATGTTTTGCGTGACCACGACCATGTGCGGTAGCAGATGCGTCAGCTCGGCGATAGCATAGTGGCCCGGGTTGGGCTGGCACGCGGTCACCAGGCCGAAGCGATACTGGTACCACTCCCACACGAGCTGGGGGTTAGCCAGAAAGCCCTGCACCGTGGCCAGCTTCATCGGGTCGTAGCGCGCCCACAGGCCCTCTTGCGCCTCGCGAAAGGTTGGGATGCCGCTTTCCTTGCTCATGCCCGCGCCGGTCAGCACGACCAGGCGACGGGAGCGACGAATGGTGTCGGCGGCTTGTTGGACCAGGTGTTGCATAAGTGGACAAGCAATGCATTGGCTGACAGGATGGATGTGCGCCGCACTTGGTTGCTAATTGCGGTACGAGGCGCGCAACTCATCCAGATGGGTGGCAGTCTTGATACCTTCGTGGATCGTCTGCAGGATGCCTACACCGTCGCTCTGAGCGATCTTTGGCATTGGACGCAACCCTGGCGTGCCAAACTTGAGTTCCAGACCTAGCTCACCGCCCGCCAACAGACCGTCGCGCACACTTTGCTGATGCTCTTGCTGGAGCCCTTTTTCCATTCCTCACAGCTATTGCCTGTGCGGTACAGGCGCCTCCACGGACTCATAGCCCTTGTCCCAATCGCTATCTGCATGGGCGCCCGGGAGCAAACATGCTGTGAGTTCTTGGCTGAAGTTCTCCAGCACTGGCTTCCAAGGACCATTGTAACTGTCCGGCGTCATCAGTTGAACGCTCAGAACACTGCACTAGAAATCCTGCCTTCCCGGGCTGTTCTAACCCGGTAGTCTTTCATTGCGTATCATCGCCCGACTGATGGCGTTGTGCCGTGCGACCAGCGGCGCCAGCTCCAAGTCGACGATCTGGCCGTCGAACACGCGCACGCGGCCGTTGACCACCGAGAGATCGACGTTGACCGGAGTACAGAAGACCAGCGCAGCCAGCGGGTCGTGTAGGCTGCCGGTGAATTCCAGCCGCTCCAGTCGGTAACCGATGAAGTCGGCGGCCATGCCGGGGGCCAGCGCGGCGATGTCGTCGCGACCCAGCACGGCAGCGCCGCCCAGCGTGGCCAGCTCCAGCGCATGCTCGGCGCCCATCACCGTGGCATCGCCTTTGACGCGCTGCAAGAGCATGGCCTGTCGCGCCTCGGCCAGCATGTGGCTGGAGTCGTTGCTGGCCGAGCCGTCTACGCCCAGGCCAACGCGCACGCCGCTCTGCCGCCAGGCCACCACCGGCGCAATGCCGCTGGCCAGGCGCATGTTGCTGCTGGGGCAGTGCGCCACACCCGTGCCGGTGCGGGCAAACAGTGCGATCTCGGCGTCGCTCATGTGCACGCAGTGGGCGTGCCATACGTCGTCGCCGGTCCACCCTAAGGACTCGACATAGGCTACGGGGCGTTGGCCGAAGGTCTCCAGGCAGAACTGCTCTTCGTCCAGGGTCTCGGCCAGATGCGTGTGCAGACGCACGCCGTAAGCTCGCGCCATGGCCGCGCTCTCGCGCATCAAGTCGGGAGTGACGCTGAAGGGGGAACAGGGGGCCAGCGCTACCCGCACCATGCCGTAACGCTCGGGCTGATGGAAGGTCTCCACGGCGCGCTGGCAGTCGCGCAGGATGGCGTCTTCCTCCTCGACCACGCTGTCCGGCGGCAGGCCGCCCTGGCTTTCGCCAAGGCTCATGGAGCCGCGCGTGGCGTGGAAGCGAATACCGATCTCCTGCGCCGCCCGAATCTCGTCGTCGATGCGGCTGCCGTTGGGGTAGAGGTAGAGATGGTCGCTGGAGGTCGTGCAGCCGCTGAGCAACAGCTCGGCCAGGCCCACTTTAGCCGACACATACACGGCTTCGGCGTTCATACGCGCCCAGATGGGGTAGAGCGTGCGCAGCCAGCCGAACAGGCCATCGTTTTGGGCCAGGCAGCGGGTGAGGGTCTGGTAGAGGTGGTGATGGGTGTTGACTAGGCCGGGCAGAATCACCATGCCGCGGGCGTCGATCACACGGTCGGCGCTGGCAGGCAGGTCGGCCGTTGGTCCCACCTGCTCGATAGCGTTGTCGCGCACGAACAGCCCGCCGCCAGGGATGCGCCGGCGCGTGGCATCCATGGTGATTAACAAGTCCGCGTTTTTGAGCAATAAGGTGGACATCGTGGCCTCCGTTCTGTCCTGATTGTACCAGAGAACTGGGACACTGACAACGTTGGAACTCCGCCCAAGACCTGCGCAGCCTCGATTTGAACACGCTGGCTCACTGTCAATGAGCGCGTTTTTAGCCATAGGTGCCGGGCTCTTGAGTCGGCGTTTGCGCGGGTGTCCGCAGAGCCGACTTGATCTGCAAACCGGTCGTGGGTCCCAAAGCCCTGCACCTGGATAGTTACCTTCTAGGTTCCTCCAGTCTCTCTTGCTTGACTTCTTCCTCTCGCCACACGTCCGTCCGATCCAGATAGGTCAGCAGGTAGCGCGTGCGGCCGGCCGGCACATGTTCGATGAACGTGGTGAAGCCGGTGTCGATCTCCAGCTCGAAGGGGTGCACGGCCTCGACCACAACGGCGATGCCGCCGCCGGTGTCGGCTTCGGCCAGCAGGCTAATCGTGTTGTCGCCCAGGCGCAGGTTCGACACGGCCACGGGCGGCGCCTGGTGCAGACGCCACAGCACGCGCTGTTCGCCGGCCGACAGCTCAAGCGAGTTCGACTCGTTCATGGGGCAGGGGGCCTGGCCCGGCGCGGCTAGACGCCGATATCCTCATTCCACAGCTCCGGCCGCGCGGCGATGAACTCCTCCATCAGGCGGATGCATTCGGGGTCGTCCAGGATCACCAGCTCGACCCCGCGCGAGCGGACGTAGTCCTCTGGCCCCTGGAACGTCCGATTCTCACCGATGACTACCTTGGGGATCTTGTAGAGCAGCACAGTGCCGCTGCACATGTCGCAGGGCGAGAGGGTGGAGTAGAGCACGGCGCGTTGATAGTCCTTGGCTGTCAGCCGGCCGGCGTTCTCCAGGCAGTCCATCTCGGCGTGTAAGATGGCGCTGCCGCGCTGCACGCGGCGGTTGTGCCCGCGGCCGACGATCTTGCCGTCGATAACCAACACCGAGCCGATGGGGATGCCGCCCTCGGCCAGGCCTTGTTTGGCTTCTGCGATGGCGGCTTGCATGAATTCGTCCATGGGGTACCTCGGGGAACAGGGAGCGGTGAACGGTGAACGGTGAGCGGTGAACGGTGAACGGTGAACGGTGAGCGGTAAACGGTGAGCGGTCATTCGCGCCTGTAGGGCTTCAGATACGCGCCTGGGTAGGGGGCGTTGCGGCCGGCGATGGCCAAGGCGGCGATGGTGACTAGGTAGGGCAGGGCCAGCAGCGCCTCGTAAGGCAGCTTGAAGCCCAGGGTTTGCAGGCGCAGTTGCAGGGCGAAGACGCCGCCGAAAAGCAGCGCGCCCAGCAGGCCGCGCAAGGGGTCCCAGCGGGCAAAGATCACCAGCGCGATGCACACCCAGCCGCGACCGGCGATGATGCCGGGTGAGAACGCGCCGAGCTGCGCCAACGACAGGAACGCGCCGCCCACCGCCATCAGCGCTGCGCCGCCGACTACGGCTAGGTAGCGGGTGCGGAAGACGTTGATGCCGGCTGCGTCGGCCGCCTCCGGGTTCTCGCCCACCGACCGGATGGCCAGGCCGAGGTTGGTGCGGTACAACACCCACCAGCTTAGGGGTACCAGCGCCAGGAAGGCGATGTAGGTCAGCAGGTATTGGCTGAAGATGGGGCCGAGGAGCGGCGCGCCGGCCATCGGGGAGACCAGCGGGAAGGGATCGACGCGCGGCAACACGGCGCTTTCGCCGAAGACCAGGCGAAAACCGAACAGCGACAGCGCAGTGGCCAGCAGGGTGATGCCCAGGCCGGAGACGTGCTGGTTCAAGCCCAGGGTCACGGTGAGCAGCGCCATCAGCAGGCCCATGGACACGCCGGCCAGAATCGCGGCGCCGAGACCCAGCCAGAGATAGCCGGCTAGGCCGGCCGCCTGCGCCTTGGCTGCGGCGGCAAAGCCCACGAACGCGCCCAGGAACATGATGCCCTCGATGCCCAGGTTGAGCACGCCCGCGCGCTCGCTGAAGATCTCGCCGACGGTGCCGTAGATCAGCGGTGTGGCCACGCGCAGGGTGGCAGCGACCAGACCGACTAGGAAGGTGACGAATACCGCGGTTTCCATGATGGTCAAGGGGTGAAGAAGCGGACAAGGCAGGAAAGAAGGGAAAGGCAGGAAAGAAGGGAAAGGCAGGAAAACGGGGGAAGGACAGAAGATGAAGGAGAGAAAAGGGAACGAAGAGGGTGTGAAGCGAGGGGCGACGGCGTGTGGGATGCTGCCGCTCCCTCCTTGCCCTCCTTTCCCAGATTTCCCTCATCTCCCCGTTTTCCTCTCCCAGCGCAGTCGGTACCTTTGCAGCAACAGCATGGCCAGGGTGACCAGCAGCAGCGTGGCCAGGATCACATCGCCCAGGTAGACGGGAACGCCCAGGGCGCGGCTGACCGACTGGCTGCCGGTGTCGATCAAGCCGATGAACAGCGCGGCCAGGCCGCCGCCCAGCGGGTTGAGCCCGCCCAGCGTGGCCACCAGGATGCCGGTGTAGCCGTGGCCGCCGGAGATGGCGTCGATCAGGTGGTAGTGGATGCCGGCCACCTCGCTGACGCCCGCCAGGCCGGCGATGCCGCCGCTGACCAGCGCGGCCACCAACATCGTGCGCTCCACCTTGACCCCGGCAAAGCGCGCTGCGGTCGGGCTCATGCCCACGGCGCGCATGCGCAGGCCGAAGGCGGTGCGGTTGAGCACGAACCAGATGACCAGGATCACCACGATGGCCAGGACGAAGCCCAGGTGCAGCCGCGAGCGCGGGATCAGCTTGGGTAAGATGGCGGCCGCGGCGATCTCCGGCGACTGCGGCCACTGCGAGATCGGGTCGCGCCAGGGGCCGTTGAGCAGCGCGCTGACGCCCAACAGCGCCACCGAGTTGAGCAGCAGCGTCGTCACCACCTCGTCGATGGCCAGCTTGACCTTCATGAGCGCCGGGACCAGCACCCACGCCATGCCGGCCAGAAAGCCGCCGCCGATCATCAGCGGCAAGGCGACGACAGGGGGAACGTCGTGCATCTGCAAGCCGATGGCTGTGGCGGCCGTGGCGCCGGCCAGCAGTTGGCCTTCGGCGCCGATGTTCCAGAAGCCGCCCACAAAAGCAAAGATCACGGCTGCGCCGGTCAGCAGCAGCGGCGTGGACTTGACCAGTACCTCGATCAGGCTCACCCGGCTGGAGAGAGGCTCGACCAGGAAGTAGTAGTACGCCTGCAGTGGGTTGGCGTTGACCAGCAGCACCAGCGTGGCGGTGATGACCATGGTCAACACGATGGCCAGCAGCGGAATCAGGGGCCGGAACCAGGCCGGGGCGGGGTTGCGTTCGATCTTGAGGCTCATGCCTGTGCTCCAGACATCAGCAGGCCCAGCCGCTCAGCGTCTGCCGCGGCGCGCGGCAGAACGCCGCGTATCTCGCCTTCGTAGATCACAGCGATGCGGTCGGACAGCTCCAGGATCTCGTCCAGGTCCTCGGAGATGAGCAGGATGGCCGCGCCGCGCTGGCGCTGCTCCAGCAGCTTGCTGCGCACGTACTCGGTAGCGCCCACGTCCAGGCCGCGCGTCGGCTGGGCCACGACGATCACCTGGGGGTTGCGCTCCAGCACGCGCGCCAGGATCACCTTCTGCATGTTGCCCCCGGAGAGGGTACGCACGCGGTCGTCGGGCTTGGCCTTGATCTGGTAGGCGGCGATGAGCTGTTCGGCGTGTTGGCGGATGCGACGCTTGTCCAGTTGGCCGCGGCGGGCGAACTCGTCCAGGTGCTCCAGCGCCATGTTCTGCGCCACGGTCAGCTCGCCCACCACGCTCTCGTGACGGTCCTCGGGGATGCGGCCGACGCCGGCCCGCATCATGCGCTCAGGGTCGGCGTTGGTCAGGTCCTGGCCGTTCACCAGGACGCGGCCGGCGCTGACGCGGCGCACGCCTTCCAGCACCTGCGCCAGCTCGCTTTGGCCGTTGCCCGAAACCCCGGCCAGGCCGACGATCTCGCCCGCCCGCACGTCGAGGCTGACGCCTTTGAGCGCCGGCAGGCCCTTGTTGTCCAGCGCCGACACGCCGTCGAGGCTCAGCAAAACTGGCCCAGTCTGCGTAGACTGGGCCAGTTGGGGCGCAGCAAACACCGACCGCCCCACCATCATGCGCGCCAGCTCGGCCTGGGTGGTGGCGGCCGTGTCCACCGTGCCCACCACCTGTCCCCCGCGCAGCACGGTCACCTGATCCGTGATCGCCATCACCTCGTGCAGCTTGTGGCTGATGAAGACCACGGACAGGCCATGTTCCTGCAGGCGGCGCAGGCCGGCAAAGAGCTGCTCCACCTCCTGCGGCGTCAGCACCGCCGTCGGCTCGTCCAGGATCAACACGTTGGCGTTGCGGTAGAGCGCCTTGAGGATCTCCACGCGCTGCCGCTGGCCGACCGAGAGGTTTTTGACCTGCGCGGTGGGGTCGATGTCCAGGCCGACGCGCGCGGCCGCTGCGGCCACGTGCCGGTGCGCCTCGTCCAGGCGCAGGCGCAGGCCGGGGTTATAGCCCAGCACCACGTTCTCGCTCACCGTCAACGGCAGCACCAGGGCGAAGTGTTGCGTGACCATGCCGATGCCGTGGGCGATGGCGTCCTTGGGCGAGCGAATGGCGGCCGCGCGGCCGTCCACGCGGATCTCGCCGGCGTCGGCGTGATACAGGCCGTAGAGGATGCGCATCAAGGTGGTTTTGCCCGCGCCGTTCTCGCCCAGCAGCGCGTGGATTTGCCCGCGGCGCAGGGTGAAATCGACGCGGTGGTTGGCCACCAGCGATCCGAAACGCTTGGTGACGCCGCGCATCTCGACGGCATGCAGGGACGGTGAGGCTTGCATGAGGCAGGGGGATCGCTGATCAGTCGGTGGTAAACAGGGAGTGGTGAACGGCGGTTGGGAGACACCACGGCGCCATGCGGACGCCCGATCCCCGCTCACCGTTCACCGATAACCGCTTATGGTTTCTTAGACGAGGCCGGCGGCTGCGCTTCGTTGATGTCCACACGGAAGAGGCCGCTCTTGATCTCGTTCTCTTTGGCCATAACCTGATCGACCAGCGCCTGGGTCAGGCCGCATTTGACGGCCATGTTGATGGGGGCCAGGCTGGCGCCGCCCTTGGCCACCATGCTGAAGTCCTTCAGGTCTTGCGCCGTGTAAGAGCCGGCCCTCACCTGGTTGATGATGTAGTCCACGGTGGGCTGCATGTTCCACACCGGGCCGCTGACCACGTAGTCGGGCGCCAGCGCCCGCTGGTCGCTCATGTTGCCGAAGGCGCACAGGCCCTTTTCGGCCGCGGCCTCGATGACGCCGAAGCGCTCGGCGAAGAGCACGTCCGCGCCGGCGTCGATCTGCGCCAGGGCCGCCTCCTTGGCCGCCGCCGGATCGAACCAGCTATTGATGAAGGAGGTCTTGACGTCCACGTCGGGGTTCACCGCCAGCGCGCCGGCCGTGAAGGCGTTGACGATGCGGTTGACCTCGGGCACGGGCAGGCCGCCCACCACGCCGATGACGTTGCTCTTGGTGAGCCCGCCGGCCAGCATGCCGCTCAGGTAGGCCGGCTCGTGGATCCAGTTGTCGAAGACGGAGAAGTTGGGCTCGGCCGGGCCGCCGCCGGAGCCGAAGACGAAGGCGATGTCGGGGTAGTCCTTGGCCACGCGGCGCACGGCCTCCTCGTTGCCGAAGGCGTCGCCAAAGATGATGTGCGGCTTGTCCTTCTCGGCGACCTCGCGCAGCACGCGCTCCATGTCGCCGGCATAGCCGATGTCGTCGGTGTACTTGTAGGTGATGCGGCCATCGGCCTGGGCGTTGTTCAACGCAGCGTGAATCACGCCGTCCCACGGCTCCTCGATGGCTGTGGCAAACGCGCCGAAGACGCGCAGCGGCTGATCAGCGCTGCTGGCGGCCGGCTGCGCCGGCGCGGGCGTGGCCGGCGGCGCGCAGCTCACCAGCAAAGCAGCCAGCAGCAGAACAACGAGCACGAGAGGGGTTTTGCGTACCATGGGCTTCTTCCTCCTGAGGGAATCGATGCGGACCGAACAACGAAGCGACGCTCGACGGATGAAAACCACGCTGGGTTTGCGCAGCACGAGCCTGGTGGAAAGAAGGCTGGCCGGGCTGTGCCCGTGCCACGGAGGTCTGGGAGTGAGGAGGAAAGTGCAATGGCGACCTGCCGGCAGGCAACAGCGTCAGCCTTTGACTGTGGAATGGGCGTAATGATAACTCAACACCGCACAAATGCAAAACGCTTGGAAAGAGGATGTGGGTTGTGGTAGAATGGCCCTGCGCAACCGGCGCCCTGCGCACTGAGACTCGCGGCGCCCCACCCAGCGCTGTGCCAGCTGCGCTTCGGCGATCTGGGCGCAGACGCGGCTCACACGCGTATGTCAAACAACTCCTCTTCTCGCCTGCGTATTCTCGGTATCCCCATGGACTTGGGCCAGCAGCGCCGCGGTGTAGACATGGGGCCGAGCGCCATTCGCTATGCCGGCCTCTTTGATCGCTTGCGCGGCCTGGGCTACGAGGTCGAGGATGCCGGCAACGTGTCTGTTCCTGGCCGTGACGAGCGTAGCGTGCAGGAGCACGCTTGGGTAAACACCGGCTGCGGCGGTTTGCGCCACCTGCCTGAGGTACTCACGGCTTGCGCACGCATCTACGAAGTTGCCAAAGAGTGCGCTGATACACCTGAGATACCCCTCTTTCTGGGCGGCGACCACTCGATTGCCATCGGCACGGTAGCCGGCACAGCTACCGCCGGGCCGCTAGGCTTGTTGTGGATCGATGCGCACGGCGACTTCAACACCCCGGAGACTTCCCCATCCGGCAATATCCACGGTATGCCGGTGGCCACTTTGACCGGCCAAGGTTGTGACGACTTGGTGAATCTGGGGCATCCTGGCCCGAAGCTGCGGCCGCAAGAGATTGCCATGATCGGCATTCGCGACCTGGATCCTGAGGAGCGCGAGCGGCTGACGACCAGTGGCATTCACGTTTACACCATGCGCGACATCGACGAGCTGGGCATGGCGACGGTGGCCCGCCGCGCCCTGAGCCACCTCAAGCACCTCCCGCGGCTGCACGTCAGCCTGGACATGGACGCGCTGGATCCGTCCGTAGCCCCTGGGGTGGGGACGCCGGTGCCGGGTGGGCTAACCTACCGCGAGGCGCATCTGTTGATGGAGATCTTGGCCGAATCGCGCCGCATCGCTTCCGTCGACGTTGTTGAGATAAACCCCATCCTAGACGAGGGCAATCGCACGGCGGAGCTGGCCGTGCAACTGGTGGCCTCGCTGTTGGGTCAACGCATTCTGTAGTTCGGCCAAGCCTTTGTGCAGTGCCTATTTGCGGTGTAAAGCGTTCCCGAGCTCGGCTGGCTGCACCAAGCTTGTCTGCGCCCTGATTGCTTGTCTTAGCAGCGTCGCCTGGGCTGCGCTGCCGGCTTGCAAGAGCAGAGTGAGCAGTAGGGCCAGCACCAGCATCGCCGGCGTAGGCCACCAGCGCAGCCGCAGCCGGGGGCGCCGCCACCAAACAGGGCCTGGCGGGCTGTCGGAACGATCGTGGCGTTCCAGCTGCGGTGGCAGAACCGGCTCATCCGGAGCTTGAACCGGGGCGACGCCATGATCGTACATGATGGCGGGCGTCTCATCCGTGATCAGCGGCGACGCCAGCGCACTGAGGTGCTCTTGGGCTGCGATTGCCAGCGCGCGGTGGTGAGCGATGTTTTGCAGGTACGACTCACGCAGCGTGGAGTCCAAGATGTGTTTGGCGCCCGCCAGCAAGAGCTGATAGCCTTCGGACAAGAGCGTTGCGGCGCCTTCCGGATCGCGATCGACCAAGGCGCGGTAGGCAGCTAGCACGGGGCGCGCCAGTGTGTCGAGGCTGGCGTTGGCCTGAACAGCGAGCAGGCGTCGGATCTCAGTGGCGTGTGTCGCTGCCAGTTCGGCGGCGTTGCCGGCCAACGCTAACTCCACAAGGCCGGACAAGGCGAAAAGCGTTAGCTCCTCGTCTGCTCTCGCCGCGCGCGCCGCATCCACAGCTTGCCAGTAAACCTCCTGCGCCTTCACGTATTTCCCGGCCCATGCCCAGGCGTCGGCCAATGCCAGCAGCGCAGCGCGCTCGATGCGCCAGTCTCCCAAGCGGTGAGCGATGTCTAACGCGGTCTGGGCGTCGTCCACAACGCTCTGCGGTTCACCCTGCAGGCGACGGCGGGCGACGCTGAGTGTCACCAGGGCATTGGCCACGATATCCGGCGCGTCGATTTGACCGCCAATTGCCAGCGCGCCGGCGGCGGATGTAGCCGCTGCTGCATCGCGGCCGAGAGCGACATTGAGGGCCGCAATGCTGAGCAACGCATAGGCTTCACCTAGCTGGTCACCGATGCGTCGGCAAAAAGCCAGGGTTTTGGTATAGGAATCGAGCGCAAGGTCAATGCGACCCTGCCGCAACAGCGCGACACTGCGGCCATGGCGGCTGGCCGCCTCGCCGGTGCGGTAGCCGATCTGATGGCAGAGGCGCAACGCCTGCTCGTAGGCCACGCGACTTTCTTCGTAATGGCCCATGTGGGACCGGCACGCGCCGAGCGTTCGCAGGATGTCGGCCTCCAGCCGCGCAAGGCCGGCCTCTTGCGCAGCAACCAGCGCAGCTTGCAGCGTGGCTGCGGCCGCCGCATGGTCGCCCTGGCGCAGCAACGCTTCGCCTTGCCAGCGCAGTGCTTGGGCTTCTCGCGGTCGGTCGCCCCCTTCGACGGCAGTCTGGATCAACGCCAAGGCTGCAGCTGCGGCCTCCAAACCTCTCGACGCTGCGCCGCTGTCGCAGGACGCCTGCGCTTGCCGCAGTAGAATGTCGACCTGACAGGCCGGATCTTCGATCTCAAGAGCCAGCTGCTCCAAGGTAGCCAGGTCAGCCCGCTGCGCAGCGGCGTCCCCGTGGCAGCGATAGACGGCCTCGCGCGCGAGCAGCAACGGTACAGTCGCCTCGGCCGTGGCGGCTTCCAGAGCCATGGCGTCGGTCAAGTAGGTGGCAGCTTCGGGCAAGGCGCTCCAGGCCATGGCCTGCTCGCCCAGCAAACGGAGACCCGAGTGTGCCTGTTTTGCCAGCCCGGCGCGCACGACATGCCAGGTTGTGGCCAGTGCCCCCTCAAACGTGTGCGCTTCGGCGCCGTACAACGCTGTGAGTGCACGGGCTGTGCTGGCGTGCCAATGAGGCCGTTCGGCAAGGGGCAAAGATGCTTGCAGCCGTTGCGCCCACACGGGCTGGGTGAAAGCAAAGTGCGCTAGCTTGCGGCCGTTGATGCGCGCGCGGCGAATGGGCTCGATCAGGCCGTGGCGCTGCACTAGTTCGTGGCCCAGATGTTCGAGGACGATGGCGGTTTCGACTCCGAGCGCCTGTGCAGTGGCCTCGGCAATGAAAGCCGGGCCCTGCATGCTGGCCACCTGCAGCGTCCGCTTCACAGCTGGCGGCAAGCGATGGAGCACAGCTTGCACAACCGCCTCGACATGGCCGGGGAGTTGGGTCCATGGGATGGCGCCGGTCGTTACCCACGCGCCGTACTCGTCCTGCACCAGCAGCCCGTCATCCTGCAGGATCTGCACGAGTTGGCTCACGGCCAGTGGGTTGCCATTTGTTTGCCGGAACAGGGCTTGGCGCACAGAGGCATCTAGCCGGTTTGGTGTGCTGTCGATGTAGGCGTCTACCCAAGCGCGACCGTCGCTCTGCTCCAGGTCGATGATCGTTTCGCCGTGGTCTTGGCGTGCCGCAGCCAGCACGTCGCGCAGCCGGTTCTGTGTCTCCGCCGCCGTCACATTGGGCAAGGTGATCAACAACAAGATGCGGCTGGCAGCTAACCGCTGTATCAGGTGTAGCAGCAAGTCTAGGGATGAACGGTCGGCCCACTGCAGGTCATCGACTAGCAGCAACAGCGGTGTCTTGTCTGCCAGGCGGTGCAAGACGTTGGCGTATTGCTGAAACAGGAGCGTAGGAGGGAGCATCTCGCGCACCGCAGCATCCCCTGGGCTGGGATCTATCCTTCCAGCGCGTGCCGACGGCAAGAAGACGTCGAACAGCTCGCGCCCCCAGTCCAACATGTAGGCAGTAGCGTGTTCGGTCACGCGGCGCAAGCGGGCCGTTTGCCCTCGCTGCAGTGTATGCAACGGGCCGGCGCCGGTGAGCCCTTGGAGAATAGCGCGGAAGGGATGATAGGGGTTGCCGCGGCCGGTCATGAAGTCGCAAGCGCCGGCGGCGAAGATCAGGTCAGCCCGCGCGGCCTGGGCCAGCTGAGCAAATTCCCATGCCAGCGTTGTCTTGCCGCGCCCTGTTGCCCCTGTGATTATGCCAACTTGGCCGCGGCCGCCCAGGGCACGCTCCAGAAAGCCAGTCAAGCGGAGCAGCTCCTGCCCGCGTCCCGCGAAGGTAGGATGTGAGGTCATGGTCCGATTCCGGTGTAGGCAGGCCGGGGAGGGCCACGGCCTGGCCGGTCACGGCCGGACTGCGCGTCCGGCCCGAGCACGCGAGAGATGGATGTTGGCAGCGATGCAAGTGCAAGACCTGCAACCGGACCTTCACCGAGACCAATTACGATGAAGATGCGTTCATATTATAGCGCAAAAAGCGCGGAAATGCAATTCGGTTTTTGCACAAACTGCAAAATTGGGAGGCGCTGGGGCGCTGTTCTCTTGGCTGTGATGGGCTCTGCTTTGAGGCTTGCCAAGAGTCTTCCAGCCGGATACACTCAGATCATCGGTTGTAGCACCGCACAGCTATTCAACTCCAGTACCAACCACTCTCGAAGCGTCCCTGTCGCTCCCTTCATGAACGTTCGGCGGTCGTCACGATGTCCTATGCAGGAGTTGATTAACGGGCGTGTTCATGAAGCCATTCGCCATCCCCAGGAGGTCTATTCATGTCTACCTCTCGTACCGGTCGCACCGTTGATGATTTCGCCCAGGCTTTGTTGGACAACTTGTATTACATTCAGGGCACAACGCCCCAGTCAGCCAGCGCGCGCGACGCCTACATGACCCTTTCGCTCACTGTGCGCGACTATCTGATGGAGCGCTGGCGCAAGACCACACAAGCGCACTTCGAGTCTAACCCCAAGTTCGTTTACTACTTGTCGGCCGAGTACCTGCTGGGCCGGCAGTTGACGCAGAATCTTCTGTACAGCGACACCTGGAATCTGGCGGCTGAGGCAGCCGCGCGCTTTGGGCTCAACTTGCAGGACTTCTTAGGGCTGGACGTGGAGCCAGGGCTGGGCAATGGCGGCTTGGGCCGGTTGGCTGCCTGTTTCCTAGACTCGTTAGCCACGCTGGATATTCCATGCGTTGGCTATGGCATCCGCTACGAATACGGCATCTTTCGCCAGTCGTTCCAGGATGGCTGGCAGGTCGAAGGTCCCGATGAGTGGCTGTACTACGGCAATCCCTGGGAGTTTGCCCAGCCCGACGACATGGTGAAGGTCGGCTTTGGCGGCCACACGGAGTACATTAACGGCGCCGACGGGTTTCGTGGGGTGCGCTGGCATCCGGGCGAGACACTGATGGGCGAGCCGTATCACATGCTGGTGCCTGGCTACGGCACCGAGACGGTCAATATCATACGGCTTTGGCGCGCTCGCGCCACGCGCGAGTTCGACTTCCAGTTGTTCGACATGGGCGACTACGAGCGCGCTGTGGAGCAGAAGGTCTTTTCCGAGAACATCACCAAGGTGCTCTACCCCAACGACACTACGCCGCAGGGCAAGGAGCTGCGGTTGCGCCAGCAGTATTTCTTCGTGGCCTGCTCGCTGCATGACATCATCCGACGTTTCCGCTTCAAGAACAGCGACTGGCGCGCCCTTCCCGACAAGGTGGCCATCCAACTCAACGACACCCACCCGGTGGTCGCCATCCCGGAGCTGATGCGCATCTTGATGGACGAGGAGGGTCTCGGCTGGGACGAGGCCTGGGAGATCACACGGCAGGTCTTCGGCTACACCTGTCACACGCTAATGCCGGAGGCTTTGGAAGAGTGGCCTGTCGCCATGTTCCAGCGCCTGCTGCCGCGGCATATGGAGATCATCCATGAGATCAACCGCCGTTTCCAGCAGTTGGTGCGGGCGCGCTATCCGAAAGACCCTGACCGCGCGGCGCGCATGTCGATCGTGGCGCATGGCAACGTGCGCATGGCCTATCTGGCCAGCGTGGGCAGTTTCTCTGTCAACGGCGTGGCCGAGCTGCAATCGCGGCTGCTGCGCGAGCGCACCCTGGTGGACTTTGCCGAGCTGTGGCCCGAGAAGTTCAACAACAAGACCAACGGCGTCACCCCGCGGCGTTTCGTGCGCCTGGCCAACCCGCGACTCAGCGCCCTGATCAGCGAGAAACTAGGCGGTGAGGGCTGGCTGCGCGACCTGGATCAACTGGCGGGCCTAGAAGCCTTTGTGGACGATGCCGAGTTTCGTTCGGCTTGGCGGGCAGTCAAGCAACAGAACAAGGCCGACCTGGCGAGCATCTGCCAGCGTCGCGCAGGCGTGCAGGTCGATCCCAACACGCTGTTTGATGTGATGGTCAAACGCTTGCACGAGTACAAGCGCCAGCTGCTCAAAGCGCTGCACATCATTACGCTCTACAACCGGCTGAAGGCCGATCCGCAGGCCGACGTGCCCCCGCGCACCTTCATCTTCGGTGCCAAAGCTGCGCCAGGCTACCGCATGGCCAAGCTGATCATCAAGCTGATCAACGATGTGGCGCGGGTGGTGAACGCCGATTCTGATGTGGCCGGCCGCTTGAAGGTCGTGTTCCTGCCCAACTTCAACGTTACCCTGGGCGAACGCATCTACCCGGCGGCCGACATCTCCGAGCAGATCAGCCTGGCCGGCAAGGAAGCCTCTGGGACGGGCAACATGAAGTTTGCCTTGAACGGCGCGGTGACGGTGGGCACGCTAGACGGGGCCAACATCGAGATTCGGGACTTGGTCGGGGCTGACAACTTCTTCTTGTTTGGGCTGACCACCGACGAGGTGTTTGCGCTCAAGGCGCGCGGCTACAATCCGTTGGACTACTACGCGCGCAACCCGGAGCTCAAGGCGGCTATCGACGCCATCGCTACGGGCGTCTTCTCCCCTGACGATCCCCAGCGCTTCCAGCCCATTGTCGCCTCCCTCCTGACGCGCGACGAGTTCCTCTTGCTGGCCGACTATGCGGACTACGTGGCATGCTCCGAGCGGGCCGCCCACGCCTACTACGACGACCCTGACGCGTGGACGCGCATGTCGATCCTCAACGCAGCGCGCTGCGGCTTCTTCTCGTCCGACCGGGCTATGCGGCAGTATTGCGAGGAAATCTGGCGCGTGACGCCGGTGAGGGTGGCAGCGTAAGGGGGTGATCTGCCCACCGACCGCTTGGTAGTGACGACTTCACTCGTCCGAGCCGCGCAAGGTGACTGAAGTCGTCACTACGAAGGGGGATGTCCGCCATCGTTGTTCATGGACCCGTCTACCACTGCATCGCTCGTCCGATCACCTGCCGCACCCGCGCCTTTTCGGCCGGCGTCAAGAACCCTGTCAGCCATAGCGTGAGCGGCAAGCACGCCAGCAAAACAAGCTTGAACGCCATGCTCAGGAACACGTTTTCGGTGGGCGCCAACCATGAACCTAGCGCAAACAGAAGCAAGGCTAACCCTATAAGCCAGACAAGCCGACTCCATTCATACCGGATGAAGAAAACACGCTGTCCGACGACGTAGACAAGGGCAAAGAGCACCGCAAAGGCGACCAGCGTGTTGACCGCGGCTGCCATGATGCCGAAGCGCGGCACGAGCAGCAGGTTCAAGCCGATGTTCAAGGCCGCAGCCAAGATGGTCAGGCCGGCGATCCAACCAGGTCGTTTCTTGAACAGCAGGCTGTTCACGGGAAAAAAGTAAAGGTAACGCGCGACATAGCCGGCTGCAATCCAAGGCACGATAGCTGCTGCACTCCAGTAGGCCGGCGCAGCGATGATGCGAATCACGTCGGGCGCCAGCAAAGCCACTGCCAACGCCAGGAGTACCATCAACGCCACCTGATAGGTGATGAAAGCGCCGATCATGGCGTGCTGATCGCGCTCTGCGGCGTGTTGGAAGAAGAAAGGCTGCCAGGCGTTGTTCAACGCCATGGCGATGATGTTGAGCAGCACGCCGAACTGGTAGCCCAGCGTGTAAAGGCCTAACGCCTCGCGCGTGACCAGCCCATCCAGCACGATGCGGTCGGAGACGTTTAGCGCCCAGGTGCCCAGCAGAAAGGGCAACAGCGGCAGGCCGAGGGCCAGCGACGGCCGCAGCAGGGACCAGTTGAAACCCAGCCAACCCGCGCGCGCTAAGATCCACAGAGCCGGCGCAGCCATCACCACCGCGGCCAGCAGCTGGCCCCACAGACTGCCCAGCGCGCCCAGTTGCAGCCCCACTACGAGGAGAATGATCAACCCCGTGGTGAGTCCGAAATCCACCAGGCTGAAGGTGACGAAGTATTGGGCTTGTTGACGGGCACGGAAAAGCTGCAGGGCCAGCACCGACAACACCGAGATGCCGGCGTTCCAAATGGTGATCAGTACAAAGGGGCGAAAGGGGGTGTTGGGTAGAAGCCAACTGAAGATCGCCGGGCCGAGCAGCGTTAAGAACAGGGAACCGAGCAACCCGCAGCCAACGCCGAACACCGTGACCGTACCCACGTAACGGCGCAGCGTGGCTTCGTCTCCACGGTAATCAAAATAGAAGCGCAGCAACGCGGTTGGCATGCCCAGCGCCAGCAGAATCGACAGCAGTGAGAAGATGGGGCTCATCACCCCCAGGATGGCGTAATCGGCGGGCGAGAGCAGCCGCGTGTAGATCGGCAAGAGCAAGAAGGAGAGGCTGCTGCGCAACACTTCGCCGACCGTGTAGAGCGACGACTGGCCGGCCAGCTGTTTGAACTTGACGAACATCGTCAGGTCGTTTCGGAGTATGCACGCGAGGACCGGCCCGGCGCCGGCCCTCGTTGTGCATTCTTCACTCCCACGCGCTGACCGCGTCTAGCGCCTTCATCTCCTCAGCGCTCAGCCGGAGACCCACGGCGCCCAGACTGTCGTCGAGTTGCGCCACCGAGTTGGCCCCGATGATGGGGGCGGTGATGACGGGTTGGCTGAGCAGCCACGCCAGCGCCATCTGGGCGATGCTCTTGCCGCGCGCTTGGCCCATCTTCTCCAGCGCTTCCAGGATCGTGAAGCCGCGGTCGTTGAGATAGCGGCGTTGAATGCCGCTGGCGCGCGCGCTTTCGGGCACAGGCTCGCCCCGTCGGTATTTGCCGGTGAGGAAGCCGCCGGCCAGCGGGCTGTAAGGGATGACGCCGATGCCCTCCGTTTCGCACAGCTCTTTCAGCTCGCGCTCGAACTCGGCGCGGTGGGCCAGGCTATAGTGGGGTTGCAAGCTGTCGTAGCGCGCCAGGCCCAACTTGTCGCTCGTCCACAGCGCCTTGGTCAATCGCCAGGCCGGGTAGTTGCTGGCGCCGATGTAGCGCACCTTGCCCTGGCGCACCAGGTCATCCAGGGCGCGCAGGGTCTCTTCGATAGGTGTAGCAGCGTCGAACCAGTGGGTTTGGTAGAGGTCGATGTAATCCGTTTGTAGCCGCCGCAGGCTGTCCTCGACGGCTGTCATGATGTGGCTACGGCTGAGGCCCTCGCCGTTGGGACCGGGCCACATCACGCCCCGCACCTTGGTGGCCAACACGATCTGGCGACGGTTGCCCCGCGCCTTCAGCCAGCGACCGATAATCTCCTCCGACACCCCTCCGGGGTTGCCCTCGACCCAACGCGAGTAGATGTCGGCTGTATCGATGAAGTTGCCGCCGGCCTCGACAAACGCATCCATGACGGCAAAGGACGTCGCTTCATCGGCTGTCCAGCCCCACTGCATCGTGCCAAGGCACAGCTCGCTGACTTTGAGGCCGGTGCGGCCCAGTTTGCGGTATTCCATGAAGGGTCTCCTCGATTGCTGCTGGCTTAGGCGCCGGGTACTTGGTGCTGCGCTTGCAAACGTATCTGCGCAATCGCCTCAGACTGAGAGCCGTTCGAAACGCCCGGCGCTGCCAGGATAGGTATGCGCAGGAAAAGCTGCGACCTGCCTATTGTAGCACACGGGCCGGTTTGGTCGCCAGTTTGTGAGGGATGTATCGGCGCGCGGACAACAGCAACACGCTTTGCCACCCTACAGGCTGATGGTACAATACCGGACGGCGCAGCTCGGCAGCGGTACGTTAGGCAGCGCTCTGCGCCGCTTGTTCATCGAGCTGACCGATGGCCGTGCGTAACTTGGCTGTCGCCGCTGCTGCTACCTCGGCCAACGCTGGGTTGCCGATGAAGCCCATGGCGGCCATAGGGTTCATGGCGGAGACGGTGGTGGTCTGGTCGTCGTTTTCGTAGACAATGACGTTGCACGGCAACAGCAAGCCAACCTCAGGCTCCGAGGACAACGCCCGATGCGCCAGCGGCGGATTGCAGGCGCCGAGAATCACATAGCGCCGGAAGTCAACATCCAGTTTCTTCTTGAGCGTTGCCTTTACGTCGATCTCGGTGAGCACGCCGAACCCCTGCTCTTTGAGGGCCGCTGTGACCTGCTCGACAGCTCGATCGTACTCCCAGGGCACGGTTGTGGCGATGCCGAAGGTGGTGTCAACGATAGTCATGGTCTGAAGCTCCTTTTTCGAATGGTTGACGCTTGTCGGTGGACAGACGCCGTGGGCTCACAGTGTTGTTCGAGGCCAACAGCCAACGGCCGAACCGCAGCGTCGCTTGGCTTGACCTTGAGATGCAGAGGGTCTGGCTGGAGTTTCACCTGATCGGCAGGCGGCGCTTGCGGCAAGCCAGCAGGCTATGCGCCCCAGACCGAGACGCCGCTGGCGCGCTCACACGGCAAAACGGCCAACCATGTAACCCTCAAACAGGAAGCAACATCGAACATGCCAGAATTTGCGATTGACCTGAGTGTTTACGACAACGAAGAGGCGCTGCTGGCGGGCTTGCAGAATGGCGACAAGACGGCATGCGCCTGTCTGGTCAAGCACTATGGCGGTCAAATGTATGCGGTAGCCCTGCGCATCGTCGACGACCCCGATGAAGCGGAAGAGGTCTTGCAAGAGGCCTTTATCAGCGCCTGCGGCAAGATCGGTTCCTTCGAAGGGCGCAGCAAGTTGAGCACCTGGCTTTACCGGGTGACCACCAATGCTGCGTTGATGCACCTGCGCAAGCGTCGCGACGACACGGTGTCGCTGGACGAGCCGCAGATGATGGACGAGGGCGACCTATTGCCTCGCCAGCTTGGCGATTGGAGCGTTGACCCAAGCCAGGAAGCGCTGACCGGTGAACTGCGCCAGGTCATGGAACAGGCGGTGCACGACCTGCCGCCCACCCTGCGGGCCGCCTTCGTCCTGCGAGACATTCAGGGATTGAGCACGGAAGAGGCCGCCGAAGCGCTCAACATCACGCCAGGAGCGGTCAAAGTGCGTTTACATCGAGCGCGTTTGCAGTTGCGCGAGCGTCTAGCCGGCTATCTGGCCGAACACCCGGCCGAGGTGACATTATGAGCAACCACCATGACCACAGCAGATGCCGCGATCTGCTGGGCAATCTGAGCGACTACGTGGACGGGGAGCTGGAAGAAGCCTTGTGCCGAGAGATCGAGAACCACATGGCCGACTGCGAGAACTGTCGGGTGGTCGTTGATACGCTGCGCAAGACGGTGATGCTCTATCACGTCTTGCCACAGGAGCAGTTGCCCGAAGCAGTGGAGCAGCGGCTGTTCAAACGGTTGGAACTGTCAGCTTTCATCAATGCCGAATAGAGAAAGGTTTTACCATGTCAAGCGTAAAGGTGACCTGGCAACACGAAGACCTCCTGTTGGAGGCGGAAAACGACACGGGCAACAAGATCATCCTCGACTCATCCACCCATGTAGGCGGCAAGAACCGCGGCGCGCGGCCGTTGCAGCTCATGCTGATCAGCCTGGCCGGCTGCACGGCCATGGATGTCATCAGCATTCTGCAGAAGAAGCGGGAGCCCGTCCAGGACTTTCAGGTGATCGTTACGGCCGAGCAGGTCGACTCACACCCAAAGGTCTTCAAGGACATCCACATCGAGTACGTGGTCACAGGCGATGTCAAGGAGTCGTCCTTACAGCGAGCCATCGAGCTCTCGGAGCAAGTGTATTGCCCGGCCCAAGCCATGCTGCGACCGGCGGCCAAGATCACCAGCAGCTATCGGATCATTCGACCCGCCTAGGACCTTGCTAGGATGGGGTCGCGCGTGACACCCTGCGAACCCAACGAGCTGATCCGTGACGCAAGAACGCCTGGCACAAGCGCCAGGCGTTCTTTTTGAGTTGAGTTGCTTGCTGGGCGCGCTGGTCGTTCAGTGCACTGTCGAGGGAGCGATCCGCTTGCAACTAGGACAGCATGCGGACGATGGCGATCACCTTGCCTTGGATCTCCACCTGATCGGCGGGGACGTAGATCGGCTCGTAGTTGGCGTTAGCCGGCTGCAGCCGCACCTGATCGCCTTCGCGGAAGAAGTATTTGAGCGTGGTCTCCTCACGGTCTTTGAGCCACGCTGCCACCATGTCGCCGTTGTTGGCCGTTTTTTGGTGGTTGAGAATGACCAAGTCGCCGCTGTCCACCAACGCGTCGATCATCGAGTCGCCCTGTACGCGCAACGCATAGACCTGTTGAGCGCGGCCGATCACGTCGGTGGCCAGGTCCACGGTGTCGGCGGTTTCGATGCTTTCCGGAAAGACCATGATCGGCAGGCCGGCCGCGATCGGGCCAAGAACGGGAATGGCGGTGCGCCCCATTGGGGGCACAGACCGAGCAGTGCGCTCGAACTCGTTTTCTCGCAAACGTAGCCCGCGAGAAACCTCGGCGTTGCGCTCGATCAGCCCTGCGTCGACCAGTTTGTTCAAGTTGTAGTTGACCACCGACGTCGAGCTGATGTTAACGGCCTGACCGATCTCCCGAATGGTCGGGGGATAGTCATGCTCGTCGATGAACTGCCGGATGAAGTTGAGGATGCGCTGTTGGCGTTCGGAAAGCTTCATGGGTGACTCCTTTGGCAACGGCTGTATGGCAGCGGACTGGGGACAAATCCAGCAGCTAACGGTCTAGCGCGTGCTTACGCGTGGGCTGACCGAATAGAATATCTGTTCGTAATTATACTGAGAACTAACGTTCTAGTCAAATTCGCAAGTTATCCCAATCCGGCGCCCCGCCCTATCCCAACATGGCCGGCTCGCTGCAGATTAGCGGCCGTTCATCGGCGCCCACTCCTGCGCCGTAGCCGCCGACTCCAGTAATACAAGCGATATCCCGCCGCCGAACACGGCAAATCCCATGCGCCCGTGTAGCGCACGACCTTTCCACCAAAGCCTTGTTTGAAGCGATAGACGCCCCACAGCCCCCCCTGATGGGCAGTGGAGTCCTCGCCGTAGGCGTCCGGGTTGGCACCAACCTCGTCCGGAATGCCCCATAGGTCGTAAGTTTGGCAGCCGCGCTGCAGCGCCCACTGCATGCCGGCCCACTGCAGCGCGTGGTTCGGCATGCGCTGCCGCTCGGCGTTGCTGCTGGCGCCCCACATGTACCAGCTCTTTCGACCCAAGGCAAAAACGGCGATGGCACCCAACGGCTGGCCCTGGTATTCTGCCAGCAGCCACTGTTGAGCTTGCGTGGGTGCAAACAGCTCATAGGCCGTCTCGTAGTAGGCCGGCGCGTGCACGGCAAAGCCATCGCGCTGCGCTGTCTCCCTGTTCATGGCGTGAAAGGCCGGCCAATCGGCGGCTGTGAGGGGGCGCACGACGACCTCCTTGCGCCCCGCCAGCCTCACGTTGTAGCGCCACTTCTGCTTCATGCCTGCCAGCACTGCGTCCTCGCCCTGGCTGAGGTCTACGTGAATGGTGCTGCGCGGCTGCACGGGATGGCCGCGGCGCAAGCCGTAGCTCTGCAACAATAAGTCGAGCATGGGCGAGTCGCAGAGGTCTGGCTCCAGCTTCAGCAGGGCCGCGCGGCGCCGGTGGGCGAGGTCGTGCAACGCTGCCAGCAAGGGGCGCACCAACTCGGCGCGACGCCAATCGACCAGCGGGCCCTTGGGCGCATACGCCAGCGTCTGGCCCCAGGGCAACCGGCGCACCAAGACCTGACCGCCGGCGCGCAGGCGGCCCTTTTCGGCTAGCGCCACGCGCTCAGCCTGCCAGCCAAAGCGTTCTTTCAGGCGTCCCCAAGCGCTGGTCTGCAAGAGATGGCCGTCGGGATGAGCAGCCACAAAGGTATCCCACTGCGCATCTGACAGCGTTTGGGCGTGGGTGGAAAGCAGAATGAGATCGGCCATGGCAGCTTCATATTAGCATGACCGGGCTTTGCCGACAATTCCGGCAGGCTGTTCCGTTCGCTCAGAGGGACTCCGTGCAGACTGCGGGCCTGTGGTATAATCGTTAGCCGTGAACATCCTGCCCGTCCCCGTTTTCGTCGCCGTTGGCGCTATCGCATGTGGCTTGGCGCTGATCTTGACGCCCCTGGCAGCCTGGCTGGGCCGGCGCTGGGGATTGGTCGATCGGCCGGGCGGTCGGCGGTTGCATCGGGGCGTCATTCCGCGCACCGGAGGCATTGCGCTCTACGCCGCGTTCACGTTGACCGTTTTGGCGACGTTGGTGTTGCCCAGGGATTGGCTACCCCCCAGCAACGACCCCAACGAGATCACCCGCTTGACCGGCTTGTTGCTGGGAGGCAGCCTGGCCTTCGTTATGGGCTTGATAGACGACCGACGGGAGCTGAGCTGGCGCGGCCAGCTGGCCGCGCAGCTAGGCTGTGCCCTGGTCGCCATCGTTACCCTGATCTTCATCGAGCGCGTCAACAACCCTTTCACCGACGCGCAGATCGTCTTCCCCGACTTGATGGTGTGGGCGCTGACCACCTTTTGGTTCTTGGGCGCCATGAACACGGTCAACTGGCTGGATGGGCTGGATGGGCTGGCGGCAGGCGTAGCGGCGATCTTGTCGGCGGTGTTGGTGCTGCACATGTTGTTCCGCGCCGAGCCGCCGCAGCTTTCGGTGGCATTGCTCCCCCTCGCTTTGTTGGGTGCCACCCTTGGGTTCCTACCTTGGAACTTCTTCCCTGCCCGCGTGTTCATGGGCAGCAGCGGCTCCTACTTCCTCGGCTTTGCGTTGGCCGCGTTGGGCATCATCGGCGGTGCGCGCATGGCCACCGTGCTCATGGTGCTAGGCTTACCCATTGTGGATGTAGCCTGGCTGATCTGGCGCCGGCGCCGGCGTGGCATCTCGCCAGGCCAAGGGGGCCGCGACCATCTGCACTTCCGCCTGCTCGACCTGGGGTTGGATCAGCGCGTGATCGTGTTAGGCTACTACGCCTTCTGCGCCGCTTTCGGCGTGTTGGCGCTTAGCATCGGTCCGCGCATCTACAAGTTGATTGCGCTGCTGGGCCTGGGGGGTATTGTGCTGGCAGTGTTGACTTGGGCTGAACGCCAGGAAAGCCGGTCCCACAACCGGCAACGGCCCAATCATTCCGACGATGCGTAGACATAGGCCAAGGCGCCGGGGTGGCGCTTGCCGGCGTAGACGTAGCGCAAGTCAGAAAAAGGGTAGCTGCGGGCCGGCCCAGTCGAACAGCCATTTTGCGTCGGCAGGGCTAAGGATCTCATACGGCCCAGTCATTCAGGAAAGCATTGCTTCATTCGCTCCCAGCACGGCGAGTGATCTCGTCGTGCTCACTCTCCCCTACAGCATATGCAATTCCCCTGCCGGGCTCAACAGTTCGTGCAACGTAGTAGCCACATCGATGGGGAATCGCCGTCGTTGCGTCACCCTAGCTAGTCGTTCGGCAACAGAGACTGCAGCTCCTTGAGCTGCGCCAGCACTGCGGCGCGAGCTGTTCCTCCGTACACCGCCCGTTGCTCTACCGACTGTTCGAAGTCGAAAACGGCATAAACGTCATCCGCAAACTGGGCGCTGATGGACTGGTACTCGGCCAACGGCAACTGACGCAGGCTAAGGCCCAGCGTCTCACTGCGTTTGACGGCCTGGCCCACCAACTCATGGCTGCGACGAAAAGGCACCCCGCGACGCACCAGGTAGTCCGCCAGATCGGTGGCCAAGAGCTCGTCGTTCAAAGCTGCGGCCATGCGTTCCGCCCGAATGGCGAGCGTGGCGAGCACGCCGGCCGCCACGGGCAGGGCGACCAAGAGTGTATCCACCGTGTCGAACAACGGCTCCTTGTCCTCCTGCAGGTCCTTGTTGTAGGCTGCCGGCAGGCCCTTGAGGGTTACCAGGAGGCTCACCAAATTGCCCGTCAGGCGGCCGGTCTTGCCGCGCAGTAGCTCTAGCGAGTCGGGGTTGCGCTTCTGAGGCATCAGGCTGCTGCCGGTGCTGAACTGGTCGGCCACCTGCACAAAGCCGAACTCGCGGCTGCTCCACAGGATCAGGTCCTCGGCGAGCTGGCTGAGGTGGCTGCCCAGCAGCGCGGCCCAGCTCAGGAACTCGACCACGTAATCCCGGTCGCGCACGGCGTCGATGCTGTTGGGAATGGGCGCGTCGAAGCCCAAGTCCGCCGCCAGCGCGTTCCGGTCGACGGCGAAAGGATTGCCGGCCAGCGCGCCGGCGCCAAGCGGGCAGCGGTTGAGCCGTTTGCGCAGGTCGGCCAGCCGCTCGCGGTCGCGCTGCCAGGCCCAAGCGTGGCTGAGCAGCCAGTGCGACCAGCGGATGGGCTGAGCCGGCTGCAGGTGGGTGTAGCCGGGCATCAGCACGTCGATCTCGGCCGCGGCGCGCTCGACAGCCACGCGCAGCAACTCGACCAGCAAGCGGTCCAGCTCGTCGACACGGTTGCGCAGCCACCAGCGCAGGTCGGTTGCCACCTGGTCGTTGCGGCTGCGGCCGGTGTGCAGCTTGCCGGCCAGGGGGCCGATCAGCTCGCCCAGCCGGCGCTCCACAGCCGTGTGGATGTCCTCGTCGCCGGGAGCGACCTGGCACTGGCCGCTGCGCCATTCCTCGGCCACCTGCTCCAGCCCGGCCAGCAGCGCATCGCGTTCGTCAGCCGTGAGCAGTCCGGCCGCGGCGGTGGCGTTGGCATAGGCCATGCTGCCGAAGATGTCCTCCAGCCACAGGCGCCGGTCGAAGGGGAGCGAGTCGTTGAATTGGCGCAGCAAGGGGTTGACGGCCTCTGCAAAGCGGCCGCCCCAGAGGGTGGAGATCGTCGTCGCATTGTCGGCATCGCGGAAACTTCCGAGTTTGCGGGAAACCGCGGAAACTGATGTTGCTTGCGGTTGATTCATGGTTCACTTGCCTACTTGTGCACTTGCCTACCAGCTTACAGTTTATCGACGTGCTGCCAGTTGCTGGTAGATCGTTTCGTAGCGTTGCAGCCAGATCAGGCTATTGGCGCCTTCTTGGATGCGCCTGATTGCTGCGCTGCGCATGGTCTGGCGCTGGCCTGCGTCGGTAAGCAGTTGTACCACAGCCTCGGCCAGCGCTGCCGGGTTAGCCACGGGCACGAACAGGCCCTGCACGCCTTCCTCTACCCAGGCGTGCAGCGATGGCAGGTCGCTGAGCACCGGGACGGCGCCGCAAGCCATGGCCTCCAGGACCGACTGTGGCGTGCCATCCGAGGAGGGCACGGAGATCACGATATCTGCGCTGCGATACAGATCGGCGATCGCGTGGTCATCAGGCAAGTCGCCGATGTATTCGACCGCGTGCGTTGCCCCGCCGGCCTGTACGATGCGCTGAAACTCGGCCAGCAGGTCAGGGTCAACGCTGTAGGTGCGGATGACGAAGCGGGTGTTTGGCTGCCGAGCGAGGATGATCGGAATGGCGTGGGCGATCACGGTTGGGTTGTAGAGCGGCCGGAGGGCGCGAATGCTGAGGACGGTGGGTCGGTGATCGCCAGTCTCGCGCAAGCTGGGCGCTTCCCGAAGCAGGGAAGTTGGGCCCGGGTGGAACACTTGCGTATCAACCCCCCACGGCACGACTTCCAAGCGCCGGGGATCGGCGCCGAGGGCCTGGGCGACTTCTGCCAGGCCCGCAGAGACACAGGTCACGTAATCGGCGCGGCGCAGCACAAAGCGGGCCAAGCGTCGCTGCGTGGCCGAGCGGCGGGCGCTCAGCAGCAGGTCGGAGCCCCAGCCGGTGACCAGCAAGGGATGGTAGCCCGTGGCTGCAGCCAGCCAGCCGGCCCCGGTCACCTGATGCGCATGGAGTACATCAGGGCGCAAGCGACGCAACAGTCGCCGCAGGGTCAAGGACCACAGCGCAAAACGGAACTTGCGCCGGTTGGTCACCTGTGTCAGGTCATGGAAGCGGTCGCCGGCCAGCAGCGCGCGCAAATCCTGGGGCAGGTCAGCCGTCAACGGATTCGGCCCCACCAGGTGCACCTCATGGCCATGCTGGGCAAAGAAGCGCACCCAGCGCTGCGTGTGGATGCTGTTGGGGTTAGCGATGATACAGAGGCGCATAGTCGCCCAATTACCTATGGGGGTGGTGACTGCTCAGGCTACTACGGCAGAAAGACAAAGCTTTGACAGTTGTCGCAGCGTAACTGCTCAGGTGCCGGGCATTTGTAGGCGATTTGCGACCTAGGTTGGCTTCGCAGACACGTTTGCAAACCAGCATCCAAATGCCCGG
>DAOUBX010000283.1:0-26573 GCA_034432445.1 Anaerolineales bacterium | reverse complement strand
ACGCGAATGTCGGACTAACCTGAAAATCGCTCGGGCCGGTCTCCGACCGTGCCCGCCGCGCTTTCATTGACGGTTGTGCGCCGACGCGCATGGGCATCTGATTTGTCGATCTTCAGAAGTGCGCATTGCGAACAGAGAATCGTGAACTACTGAGATTATTATTGCGCTACAAGTAGCCATGGGGGGTGATCAGCGCCGAGATCCAAACGTTGGTGTCAACCAACGCTACGACGGGCACGGCGTAGCTCCTTCACTTCTTCGGCTGCTGCAGTGATGTCCGCTTCGATTTCCTCTGAACTGTACTGCTCCGAATTCGCTTGCACGCGCGTGGGCAATGCATCGAACGACTGTCGCCATGTCGCATCATCCAGTCGCAGGTATCGGCGTAGCGCCTCATCTGCAACCTTATCCAGAGGGACTTTGGATTGGTGCGCTAGTTACCTCCATAGGGCATAGACATCCGGGGATACAGAAACACTATAGGACATCGTACTTAGTCTCCTGAACGCAGCACCTTGGTTACCTTTTGTCTTATATCACAACCGAGTCACACGGCAGAAAGCGACGACTTTGGCCTTACACGCGCATACTCAGCCCCACCCGACCTCGCTCCTTGTCGATCTTCACCACCCTCACCTGCACCACGTCGCCCACGTGCACGACCTCGTGCGGGTTGCGCACGTAGCGCTCGGCCATCTGGCTGACGTGCACCAGGCCATCCTGCTTGACGCCGATGTCGACGAAGGCGCCGAAGTCGACGACGTTACGCACGGTGCCGGTGAGGATCATCCCTTCCTGCAGGTCGTCGATGCTCAGCACGTCGCGGCGCAGCAGGGGCGCCGGCAGGTCGTCGCGCGGGTCGCGGCCCGGCTGCAGCAGCGCTTCAAAGATGTCCTCCAGCGTGGGTGCGCCCACCTCCAGCACGGCGGCCAGGTCTTCGATTTTCTGGCTCTGGCGGAACTGACGCAAGCGGTTGCCGAAGTCGGCCATGCGGAGGTTCAGCCCGGCCAGCTCCAGCAGGTTCTGCACCACGCCGTAGCTCTCCGGGTGCACGGTGGTGCGGTCGAGGGGGGTCTTGCTCTCCGGCACGCGCAGGAAGCCGGCTGCCTGCTGGTAGGCCTTGGGCCCTAGACCCTTGACCTTGAGCAGGTCGGCGCGGCTTTGGAAGGGGCCGTGGGCCTCGCGGTGGGCTACGATAGCCTGCGCCAGCTTGGGGCCGATGCCGGCGACGTAGCGCAAGAGCGCGGGCGAGGCGGTGTTCACGTCCACCCCCACGGCGTTGACCGCGTCCTCGACCACGGCGTCCAGCGTCTGCGCCAGCTTCTTCTGGTCTACGTCGTGTTGGTACAGGCCCACGCCGATGCTCTTGGCGTCGATCTTGACCAGCTCGGCCAACGGGTCCTGCAAGCGTCGGGCAATGCTCACCGCGCCGCGCATCGACACGTCCAGCTCCGGGAACTCGCGCCGCGCCTCCTCCGACGCCGAATACACGCTCGCCCCCGCCTCGTTCACGATCACATACGCCACTGCCTTCTCCCCCTTTTCCCTCCTTTCCTTCCTTTCCCTCTCTCCCCACTCTGCAATCACCTCCCCCACCACCGCCTCCGTTTCCCGGCTGGCCGTGCCGTTGCCAATGGCGATGACGTCCACGCCGTAGCGCTCGATAGCCGCAGCCAGCAGCTCCTTGCTGCGCTGTCGCTCGCGCTGCGGCTCGTGCGGATAGATCGTGAAGCTGGCCAAGTACTTGCCCATGCCGTCGACGATGGCGACTTTGCAGCCGGTGCGGAAGCCGGGGTCGATGCCCATCACCACCTTGCCGCGCACGGGCGGCTGCAGCAGCAGCGCCTTGAGGTTGGCGGCGAAGACCTGGATGGCGTGGTCATCCGAGTGCTCGGTGAGGTCGCCGCGCAGCTCGCGCTCGATGGCCGGCGCGATCAGCCGCTGGTAGCCGTCCTCGACCGCCGCGCGCAGATGCGGGGCAAAGGGGGAGGCCGGTGTGTGCACGACGCGACCCTCGATCTGGCCGATGATCAGCTCGTCCGGCGCGTCCAGCGCCACTTTGAGCGCACCTTCTTTCTCCCCGCGGTTGATGGCCAGCAGTTGGTGCGCCGGGACTTGGCTCACGGGCGCCTTGAAGTCGTGATACATCTGGTATTTGCCGGTGGGGTCGGCGTCTTGCCTGGCCAGCCGCACGCGCAGCACGCCCTCATCCGCCGTGGCGCGGCGGGCCATCTCACGCGCAATAGCGTCCTCGCTGACTTGCTCGGCGATGATGTCGCGCGCGCCGGCCAGGGCCTCCTCGACCGTGGCGACCTCGGTGTTGAGGAAGCGTTGCGCCAGCTCGTCGACGAAAACCCCTACCCATTGTGCAGCCATCAAGTCGGCCAGCGGCTCCAGCCCGCGCTCGCGCGCGATGGTGGCGCGCGTGCGCCGCTTGGGCTTGTAGGGCAGGTAGAGATCCTCGACCTGCTGCAGGGTGGCGGCGTTGGCGATGGCGGCACGCAACTCGTCGGTCAGCTTGCCTTGCTCGGCGATGGAGGCCAGCACCGTCTCCTTGCGCTCTTGCAGGTTGCGCAGGTAGGTCAGACGGGCCTCCACCTGGCGCAGTTGCACCTCGTCTAGGCCGCCGGTGATCTCCTTGCGGTAGCGAGCGATGAAGGGGATGGTGTTGCCGGCGTCCAGCAACTGCACGGCGCCGGCGACTTGTTCGGCGCGCAGGCCGAGCTCTTGGGCGATGGCGGGAGTGAATGCAATGGACATGGCACAGATACTGCCATGAGCCAGGCGGTTTGTCAAAATCGACTTGACAGACCCCCCAGCCGGTGCTACACTCCGGCGCAACGTGAACGAGGATGGTTGCACCATGATCGACGACTTGACAAGTTCTCTCTATCCTGGCGTGTTCCCCGATCTGGTCGGTGGCTCGTTGTTGCAGGTGGCCGCGGGCGAGCGGCTGTGGAAGCTGTACTTCCTGCGGCCGGCCTGGGGCCGCGCCGAGCGGGTGGAACACCGCATCTACACTAAGGAGCAGGCCGGCGGCGCAGTCACTCTGGTGAGCTACAACTTTCGCATGCCGCCGGGCAGCCGGCCCATCAAACAGAACCTGGCCATCGCCCGCGACATCCCCAAGGACACGCTGAACCAGGTGATCTGGAACGTGGTGCGCCGCACGGAGATCGGGCCCGAAGAGCTGGAAGTAATCGATCTGAGCCAGTACGCCACCTACGAGGAGCAGATCCAATTTCTGCGCGGCCTGGGCGCAAGCCCGCACAGTTATGGAGGGGGCGACGATGATCTTAACCCGTGAGACGCTGGAGCAACAGGAGCGCCAGATGCTCGCGTCCTACGCCATGAAGAGCGGCGACAGCCGGGGCCGCGTGCATCCGGACGACGAGCACCCTTACCGCTCGGCCTTTCAGAAGGACCGCGACCGCATCATCCACACCACCGCCTTCCGGCGCCTGGAGTACAAGACGCAGGTCTTCGTCTACCACGAAGGGGATCACTACCGTAACCGACTGACCCACTCGGTCGAAGTGGCGCAGATCGGTCGCACGCTGGCCCGCGCGCTGCGCGCCAACGAGGACCTGGTGGAGGCGATCTGCCTGGCCCACGACCTAGGCCACCCGCCCTTCGGCCATACGGGCGAGCAGGTGCTCAACCAGCTAATGGCCGGCCACGGCGGATTTGACCACCAGCGCCAGACCATGCGCATCGTGGAGCGGTTGGAGGAGCGCTATCCGGGCTTTCCCGGCCTCAACCTGACCTACGAGGTACGCGAGGGTTTGGTCAAACACGACACCGACTACGATGTCAGCGACGCCTCGGGCTATGAGCCAGAGCTGGCCGGCACGCTGGAATGCCAGCTGGCCAACCTAGCCGACGAGATCGCCTACAACGCCGCCGACCTGGATGATGGCCTGCGCAGTAGCATTTTGGACCCCAGCGAGGTGGCCGAGCTGGCAATCTGGCGGACGATTCGCGACTCGCTGGCCATCGATCCCCTCCATCCGGCGCCGGCCGACGCGCCGTTGGACGATCTCTTGCGCGCCCGGGCCATCCGCAAACTGATCGGCGCCGAAGTGACCGATGCGGTGGTCACTACCGACTGGCGGCTGCGCGCGCAGGGCGTGCAGTCGGTGGACGATGTGCGCCGCCTGGGTCAGGCGGTCGCCAGCTTCTCGCCGGAGATGGCGGCGTACAACGTGGAGCTGAAGAGCTTCCTGCTGCGCAAGTTCTACCAGCACTGGCGTGTGATGCGCATGGCCGCCAAGGCCCAGCGCATCTTGCGCGCGCTGTTCGACGCCTATTGCGAAGATGTTCGCCAGTTGCCTCCCCATATCCAAACCAGAGTCCAGTCAGGGCCAGAAAGCGCGCAACGTGTTATTTGCGATTATATCGCGGGCATGACTGATCGCTTTGCCATTCAGGAATATGGCAAGCTGTTCGATCCTGAGACGAGGGTTTGAGTCTCGTTAAGCGAGCAAAGTGCCCTGCGTGACTATTCAGGTGCCGAGCACTTGCGACCGGTTTACAGCTTGAGCCGGCTCTGCAGACGCCCTGGCCAGCGCAGCCTTAAGTGCCCGGCACCCAGGGCTGAATAGTTGCTGCCCTGCAACCTGGTTGACCGCCAGCCCGTTTCAATCTTGAACACACCAGAAGCAAATGGGTGTGTTTGAAATCGGTTGCGACCCTTCGGGTTTCCGAGTGCTAAAGGCGATTCGTGATCGACCACGGAAACCCGAAGGGTCCAGCGCACAACTACTGGCGCGACACCCGCAAATCCACGGTCAGGCGGCGGAAGGCGCCGCGCGCCGGGCCGTCGCCCTCGGCATATTCCAGGGTCTTAACCTCGCCCTCCAAGCGCAGCGTCTGCGCATCGAGAACGAAGGCCGCGCCTGGGCGGGCCAACACAGCGTCCCCGCGCGAGGCTAGCTTCTCGCGCAAGGCCGGATTGCCAAAGGCGTAGTCGCTCATCAGCACCTTGGTCACGGTGCGGATGTCGCTCTTGTCGAAGAGCCATACTTCCAGCGCGGTCACGCGGTTGGGATCGCCGCCGATCGTCTCCGAGATTGTCAAGCCGCACTCGCCGAGATAGCCCTGCGTACCGGATTCGATGCTGAAGGTCTCGTCGAAGTTGAGGTCGCCGGGCGTGAAGGTGGCGCTGAAGTTCTGCACCAGGGTCGGGGCCGAGGTGGGCGTTGCGCTGCGGGCAGCCACCGGCGCCGGTGACTGCTCGATGAGGGCCTCGGTCGCCGGCTCGAACTCCTCCATCACTTCCGGCTCCGGGGGCGTCTTGCGTCGGTTCGACAGTAGCCACAGCGCCAGCGCAATGCCGCCGAGCAGCGCAGCAATGCCTAGCCCGGCCAGGCAAAGCGTGCCCAAGTTCGACCCGCCCTCGGCTTCTGCTGCCGGCGGCGGTGTGGTGCCGGGCGTCGCAACCGGCCCTGAGGGCGGTGTAAGCCCGATGCCCGCTGCCAGGCTGTTCACCTGGTTGACCGTGGCCAGGTCGCCGGCAGCCGTGGCCTGCTGCACGGTATCGGCCAGCAGCTGTTCGATTTCAGCTTGTGCGCCCAGCGCTTGTAGCCGTTCGAAGGCTTTAGCCGGGTTGGGCGCAGCTTGATAGGCCTCGGCGACTGTCTTGAGAACGGTCTGCTTGGCGGCGGGGGACAGATCCTGTAAGGTGGCGTTGGTCCAAGTCACGGGGAACAGCCACCAGCCGAGGACGAACCAACCTACCAGTAGTCCAACCAGGAAGGCGCCGGCGATGACCAGCCACCTGTTGGTTCCACTGTCGTTCATGATGAGACCTCCTTGTGCGACGGAAAGATGCACGTGTTGCGGTGCGAGCCGGTAGTCCGCAGGGACTTGCAAGAATCAGCGATGCGAAGACGTTAGCAGCGATGAGCCAATCCTGTGGCGCCGCTTGGGAGTCTCGTGGCCACCGAGGCGCCAATTAGCGGTGGTCGGGATCGCCGGCCAGCCGGCCGCGCGGGTGGGCGGTGCGCACCACGTCGTGCAGCCGCGTCTGGCTGACATGGGTGTAGCGCTGGGTTGTGGAAGGGCTCTCGTGGCCCAGCATTTCCTGGATCAAGCGAATATCAACGCCCTCGTCGACCAGGTGCGTAGCGAACGAGTGGCGCAGCGCGTGAGGGGTGACCTTGCGCTCGATGCCGGCTTGTTTAGCGCAGCGGTCGAGCATGCGGATGATGCTGACGCGGCCGAGCCGGTTGCCGAAGCGGTTGAGGAAGAGGGCGTTGCCGGAGCGCTCGCTGGCCAGCTTGCCGCGACCGTCGGTCAGGTAAAGGCGCAGCGCTTCCTCGGCGCGCGAGCCAAACAGCGCCACGCGCTCCTTGTTGCCCTTGCCCAGCACGCGGGCCTCGCGCCGCGCCAGGTTGACATCGCCCACGCTCAGCGCCTCCAGCTCGCCCAAGCGGATGCCGCTGCCGTAGAGCAGTTCCAGGATCGCGCGGTCGCGCTGGCCTTGGGGGGTGCTCGTGTCCGGCATGCGCAAGAGGGCAATCACCTCGTCGTAGCTGAGCACGCGCGGTTGGCGTCGCGTCTGCCGCGGCGATGCCATGCCGGTGAGCGGGTTGGCGCTGAGCACTCCCTCGCGCACCAGGAACGTGCAACAGGCCCGCAGCTCCGACAGCCGGCGGGCGATGCTGGCCGCCACGTAGCCGTTCGCGCGCAGCTCGGCCAGCCAGCGCCGCACTAGCTGCTTATCGACCTGCTCCCAGCGCGTCACCTGTTGCGCCTCGGCAAACGCAATGAATTCTCCGATCTCGCTCGTGTAGTTGCGGATCGTGTACGGGGACGCATTGCGTTCGGCCAGCAGGTAGGTTGCGTAACGCTCCAACTCCTCGCGCACAGCACACCTCACACCGCCTGCGCATCCAGCTTCTTCAGCTCAAACCAATGCCCACAATTGGTGCACTTGGCCTTGTCCTTGCCAGCCTGTGTAACCAGCCCACCACAGTCGGGGCACGGCGCAGCGATCGGCCGCTGCCAGGTACTGAAGTCGCAAGCGGGGTAGCGCTCACAGCCGTAGAATACTTTGCCGCGTCGGCTGCGTCGCTCCACCAGCTCGCCCTGGCGGCACTTCGGGCAAGTCACGCCTGTCTTCACCAACAAAGGACGCGTGTAACGGCACTGTGGGTAGTTCGAGCAGGCGATGAACTTGCCAAAGCGACCCATGCGCAGTACCAGCTCGTGGCCGCACTCCGGGCACGCCTCGCCGATCGGCTGATCGTTGACCGCTGCGCGCTCCATGGTCTTCTCGGCCTCGGCCAGGCTCTGCGAGAACGGCCGGTAGAACTCATGCAGCACCTGGATCCAGTCGCGCTCGCTGGCTGCAATGCTGTCCAGCGCCTCTTCCATGCGTGCTGTGAAGCCCACGTCGAAGACCTCGGGGAAGTGCTTGACCAGGCGATCGTTGACGACGATGCCCAACTCGGTGGGGTAGAGCCGCTTGTCGCGCAGCTGAACATAACCGCGCTCTTGGATAGTGGTCATGGTCGGCGCGTAGGTGCTAGGGCGGCCGATGCCGTACTCCTCCAGCGCCTTGACCAGCGACGCTTCGGTGTAGCGGGGCGGTGGCTGTGTGAAGTGCTGCTCCGCCAGCAGCTTGAGCAGGTCGAGCAGCTCGCCCTCGCTCAGCGCCGGCAGCCAGCCGGTTGGCTCCTCGCCGTCAGCGCCCTCGCCGTTGCCGTTGCCCTCCAGCTTGTCGCCGTTGCGCGGCGACTTGCCGTTGTCATCGCGGCCTTCCTCGTACACGCCGAGAAAGCCCGGAAAGCGCACGCGCGAGCCGCTGGCTCGGAACAGATACTCCGGTGCCTCCAGCGTGGCCGCCAAGGCCAGCGCCTGCTCTGGCGCAACGGCCGGCACCGTGCGCCGGGGCAGAGCGGCAATGTCGGCCGTGATCGTGTCGTAGATGGCCGGCGCCATCTGACTGGCCACAAAGCGCGTCCAGATCAACTCGTACAGCCGCAGCTGATCGCGGTTGAGATACGCCGCAACCTGCTCCGGCGTGCGTATGACTGCCGTTGGACGGATCGCCTCGTGCGCCTCTTGGGCGCCCTTGGCGCGCGTTTTGTAAACGGGCGGCGAGGGAGGCAGGTAGTCCGGCCCGTAGCGTTCGCTGATGAAGGCGCGCGCCTCGGCCTGTGCCTGGCTCGACACGGTGACGCTGTCGGTGCGCATGTAGGTGATCAAGCCCACCTGTTCGCCGCCGCCCAAGGTCACGCCTTCGTACAGCTGCTGGGCGATGCGCATGGTCAGCCGGGCGCCAAAGCCGAGCTTGCGCGAGGCCTCTTGTTGCAGCGTGCTGGTGGTGAACGGCGCGGCGGGCCGTCGGCGCCGCTCGCCCTGGCGCACCGATGTCACCAGGTAGTGGGCGCCGTTCAGGTCGTCTACGATGGCCTGCGTGTCGGCTTCGTTCTTGAGATCGACCTCCTGGCCGCGCAGGCGATAGAGCTTGGCCAGAAAGTCGGGCCGCGGCTGTTGGCCGCGCGTCGTCTGCTGTGCCAACTGCGCGTGGATCGACCAATACTCCACGGGGACGAAAGCCTCGATCTCGCGCTCGCGCTCGACCACCAGGCGCACCGCCACCGACTGGACGCGGCCTGCCGAGGTGCGACCGCGCACGCGATCCCACAACAACGGACTGACCTTGTACCCGACCAGACGATCGAGCACGCGGCGCGCCTGCTGGGCGTTCACCAGGTCCATGTTCAAGCTGCGCGGATGGGCGAAGGCCTCGGCTACCGCGTCCTTGGTGATCTCATGAAACACGACGCGTTTGGCCTGGTCCGGCTGCATGCCGGTGGCCTCCATCAGGTGCCAGGCAATCGCCTCTCCCTCGCGGTCCGGGTCGGTGGCCAGGTAGACCTCCCGCGCGCGATTGACCTCGTCGGTTAGGTCCTTGACCGTCTTGCGCTTGTCGTTGGGCACGCGGTAGGTTGGCGTGAAATCGTTTTCGACATCCACGGAGAGCTGCGAGCGCAGCAGGTCACGCACGTGGCCCACCGAAGCGCGCACCGTGTAGTCTCGACCCAGAAAGCGGCCGACCGTCTTGGCCTTGGCCGGCGACTCCACGATCACCAGCTTGCCATGGCGCCGGACCTGCGGCGCGGCGGCTGTAGCCACCGTGCCGTTCTTGGCGGCTGCTTTGCTGCTGGCGGTGCCCTTTTTCCGCGCGGGCTGCACCACCGGCGTGGGCAACTGCGCATGGTCAGGGGTTGCGCCGATCTTGAAAAGGCTTGTGCCGCACACGGCGCACTGACCCTTGGCTGCAGGCCGGCCGTTGGCCATGAACACAGCTTGTCCGTTCACCATCGGCCGGTTGGCTTTGCACTTTACGCAATAGGCCTCGACGGCGGTGGTCAGTGGCGCAGATACTTCCTCCGGCGTCGGTCCCGTAGCGGCCACTTTGGCCTTGCGCGGCCGCTCTGCCGTTGTGATCTCCGGTTTGGGTAGGCCGGCATGGGCCGGCGTTTCCCCCAGGCGCGTGACCTTGGTGCCACATACAGGGCAAAGGCCCTGGGTGGCAGCGCGTCCATTGGCCAGCCAGACGGCCTGCGCCTCAGGAATCTCGCGTTTGGTTCGACACTTCGTACAATAAGCTTCAATCATGATATCTCAGGGTTAGCGGGAATTGTACCACCGTACTCATGTGCCAAGTTCCCGTTCTATTCGATCCTATACTCAACACGACTCTCTCTGGCCAGCACGTAGCTCATGCCGCCGGCCTGACGGGCAAGACCCTTCAACTCGAGCAGGGCGAGGGTGCTCGCTACGGTGGATGCCGGCAGATCGGCCTCGCGGCCGAGCTCGTCCACGTGGATAGGTTCAGTAGAGAGCAGGTCCAGCAACGCTTTTTCGACCGGGGTGGTGGGCACAGCCGCCCGCACCTCCGCCTGTTGGACTACCTGCGCGAGGTTTAGCTCTTCCAGCACATCCCCCACGGCCAGGACCGGCTTGGCGCCGTCTTGGATCAGCCGGTTGGTGCCTTCGCAGCTGCGCTGGAAGATCGACCCGGGCACGGCGAAGACCTCACGGCCTTGTTCCAGGGCAAAGTCGGCGGTGATCAGCGCGCCGCTGCGCGCGCCGGCCTCGACGACGATCACGCCCAGGGACAGGCCGCTGATCAGACGGTTGCGCGGCGGGAAGTTGCTGCGCTCCGGTTGCGTGCCAAGGGGATACTCCGTGATCAGCGCCCCATGCTCGGTCAACGCCTGTGCCAGCCGCCGGTTTTGCTCCGGGTAGATCACGTCAATGCCCGAGCCCAGCACGGCCAGCGTGCGGCCGCCGGCGTCCAAGGCGGCCTGGTGTGCAACGGCGTCGATGCCGGCAGCCAAGCCGCTGACTACGGTTACGCCGTTGCGGGCCAAGTCGCCGGCCAGTTGGCGGGCTGCTTCCTTGCCATACACACTGGCGCGGCGGGTGCCAACCACCCCCACGGCCCAATCGTCTTCCGGCAGCAGCTGGCCTTTGACATACAGCACGGGGGGCGCATCGTGGATGTTGCGCAGGTTGGCCGGGTACTCCTCCGAGTCCCACGTGAGCACGGTAACCTGCGCCTTAGCCAGACGTTCGAGCTCGCCGGCCAGGTCCAGGGATTTGCGGGCAGCCAGCAGGTTGTTCAGCGAACGACGATCGAGGCCAGCCTCTTGCAGGTCAGCAGGGGCGCCGTTCCAGGCCGTCTCGATGTCGCCAAAGTAGTCGAGCAGCGCGCGCAGCCGGGCCGGGCCAACGCCCATCACCTTGTTGAAGCCAACCCAATACGCTACTGTGTTCACACGATAACCTCGCAGTCCGTGTCCCGCGCGGCAGACGGCGCCAACTTGCCGCCAGCATACCGTATTCGCCGTGTTTTGTCAAGTGGGCTGAAATCGGCGGCCCCTAGTCCAAGAGCCCCGGCACGGCCTCGATCACGATGTGGCCGCCGCGCACATCCTCTTCGACGACAATGCTGCTCAGGTAGGGGATCAGCACCTCGCCGGCGTTGCCCTGCACAACCAGCACCTCGTTGGCGCCGGTCAGCAGCACCTCCACGATCTCGCCGAGGTAGCGGCCATCGGTGGTGTGTACGGCCAGGCCGATCATCTCGAACACGTAGTGCTCGCCTTCGGGCAGGGGTACCACGTCGGTCTCAGGCACCTGTACCCAGAGGTTGCGCAGCGCCTCGACCGCTTCGGGGGTCTCGTAGCCTTCCAGGCGCAGCAGCGCTTGGCCCTTGTGCAGGCGGCTTTTGAGCACACGCACGGGCTGTGCCTGCACTCCCAGGTAGATGATCTCGGTCGTCTGAAAGCGCTCGGGGAAGTCGGTGTGCAAGTTGACCTTGACATCGCCGTGCACGCCCCATGCGCCGACGATTTGCCCGATGGCGATGTAACCGGGGGCAATGTCAGGCGACCGGCCGGATAGGCTTTCCATAGAACGTTGTTACCTCGTGGGTTTACCGGTTGCTGGCGCGTAAAACGGGAGCCCGCTCAGCGCGGCGCTCCCGTTGCGCATCGGTAACGATATGGGCGGTTGCCCGGAACGTGCGAGTTGGCGGGCAGCTAGTCGATTTCCAAGGAGACTTGCTTGCCGCTGCGGATGGCGGGCACGCGCAGTACCGTGCGCATGGCGTTGGCCACGCGTCCTTCCTTGCCGATCACGCGGCCCATGTCGCTGCGAGCGACCCGTAGCTCAAGCAGCAATCCCTGGTTGGTGCGAATCTCTTTGACGCGCACGGCGTCGACGTCGTCGACCAGGGCTTTGGCGATATATTCAACCAGCTCTTTCACGGCGCTAAGTCCTCGCTCAAGCGGCCGGCTGGGTCGACTGCTGGCGTTGGGCCTCTAACTCAGCCATGACGCCGGCGTTGACCAGCAGACGACGCACGGCGTCGCTGGGCTGAGCGCCAACGCTCAGCCAGTACAGCGCCCGGTCCGCCTTGAGCTCGACGGTTTCAGGCTCGGTGCGCGGGTTGTAGAAGCCGATGTTCTCGATGAAGCGGCCATCGCGCGGCGAGTCGGAATCGGCAACGACGATGCGATAGCTAGGTTGTTTTTTGGCGCCAACACGGCGCAGGCGAATTCTTACCATGGATCAGGTCCTGCAATGTCCTTCCGTATTTTGTCAGCTTAACCCCAAGACGGCTTGGGTCAATAGGGTACAGCGATCATAATGCCAGCGCTATTCTACCGCAGTCGCTGAAATCGGGCAAAACCTGCGGGCGATGCGCTGGTGTAGCGCTTCGGATGTGCCGCTCAAGACAAGGATCTCAGGCGCGCGTGCGCTTCCTCGGCGCGGTGCATGGCATCGCGCTCGGCGGCGAAGGTCAGCGCTTCGGTTGCCTCGGCGAAGTTGACCGCCCAGCGGTTGCGAAACAGCGCCTCGCGTTCGCTCGCGAACTGCGGAGCTTGCCGGTGTTGGCTGGCCAGTTGCATCAAGTAGTAACGCTCATGGCGAACCACCGTGCGACCCTTGTACTCGAAGACCACTTCGCGCCAGCCCAGGTCGGCCACAATTTCCAGGTCGCAGTAGCCGGTCTCTTCACAGACCTCGCGCAGGGCGGCGACTTCGTCTGTTTCGCCTGCTTCGATGTGCCCTTTGGGCAGCCGTACTTCGTGCTGTCCGTCGACCACGCGCTCGATGAGCAACACGCGGCCGGCCGGGTCGATCACCACGCCGCCGGCCGATCGGTACGTTCGCAAGGGTTTGTCCATCATTGCGTCGCTCTCCGTTGGAGATGTCGGGTTCTCGTCATCGACATGGTTCATCAAGCGCTGTCCAAACGTTCTCGGCGCAGCATCCCGCAGCGTTCGACGACCCTGTTTGGCAGTAGCTCCTGAAGTGTACCATAGTCTTGGTGGATCGATGCAAGGGCGCAAGACACCACGTGGCGCGCCCGAGCGAGCAAGACCAGCGCGCTCAGGGTTGCACAAGTCCACCAGGCATGGTAGAATTCGGTGCACGGTGATCAGGCCAAGGACGCCCTGAACGACCAACTTGGCTGCTCGTCTTGCGGCCTGGGCGTATGGCTCAGGCTGTTTTTCTTTACTAGATCAAAGGAGATTTCTATGTCGTTCACAGAGAAGTACGTCGAGCTGGAAAACAAGTACGTAGCCAACATCTATCACCCGCTCGATGTTGTCATCAATCGCGCCGAAGGGGTTTGGATGTACGATGTGGAAGGCAAGCGCTACATGGACTGCCTGAGCGCGTACTCGGCGGTCAGCCAAGGCCACTGCCACCCGCGCCTCGTCAACGCCTTGATCCAGCAAGCCCAGCACGTCACCCTCTCCTCGCGCGCCTTCCGCAACGATCAGCTTGGCTATTTCGCCCAGGAGATCTGCGAGCTGCTGGGCTATGATATGGTTCTGCCTATGAACTCCGGCGCCGAGGCCGTGGAAACAGCCGTCAAGCTGGCGCGCAAATGGGGCTACGAGGTCAAAGGTGTGCCCGACAACCAGGCCGAGATCATTGTTTGTTGCGGCAACTTTCACGGCCGCACCACGACGATCATTAGCTTCTCCAGTGAACCCAAGTACCGCAAACACTTCGGCCCGTACACGCCGGGCTTCAAGTTCGTCACCTTCGGCGACATGAACGAGCTGATGGACGCAGTGACCCCCAACACCGTCGCCTTTCTGGTGGAGCCCATCCAGGGCGAGAACGGCATCAACGTGCCGCCTGACGGTTATCTCAAGTTTGCCGAGACTTTGTGCCGGCGTGAGAACATGCTGCTGATCGCCGATGAGATCCAGGTCGGGCTAGGCCGCACCGGCAAGCTGCTGGCCTGCGACCACGAGAACGTACGCGCCGACATTGTGGTGCTGGGTAAGGCGCTCTCAGGCGGTTTCTATCCCGTCTCGGCCGTTCTGGCCGACCGGCCCATCATGGGCCTGTTTCAGCCGGGCGATCACGGCAGCACCTTCGGCGGTAACCCGCTGGGCGCTGCCGTGGCCCGCGAGGCGCTCAAGGTTCTCGTCGAAGAAAACCTGATCGAGAACGCAGCCATCCAGGGCAAGCGCCTGATGGAGCGACTGCGCCGGTTGGAGAGCCCCTACGTCAAGGAAGTGCGCGGCCGCGGCCTGCTGATCGGCCTCGAGGTCACCGACGAGGCGCGCGGCGCGCGGCGCTTCTGCGAGGCGCTGGCCGAGCGCGGCGTGCTGTGCAAGGAAACCCACGGCACCGTGATCCGCTTCGCCCCGCCATTGGTGGTGACCAGCGAGCAGATCGACTGGCTGGCCGACCAGGTGGAGGCGGTTTTCGCCCAGATCGAGGCGCAGGACCGGTCCGAGACTGCGGAGAGGCTTGTCGCCGCGGTCTGATCCTTCCCCATGGCTTGCAGCCAAACCGGGCATTGCCATCTGTCTGCGATGCCCGGTTTTTTTGTTCACCCTGGCAGCCAGGCGGGCCGTTGGCACACCGCCGTCTAGCCAGCCTTGTCGATCATGGCGCGCAGCGCGATGATGATCTTCTGATCCGTCACGGCGAACGCATATTGCGTCAGGTCGTCCAACGTCACCCAGCGCCAGTCGGCCACGCCGATGGGCTGCGGCTCGCCGGCCAGCAGCCGGCACTCGAAGGCGTGCAGCGTGATGCGGAAGTGGGTGTAGGCGTGCTTGACCACCGCCACCGGCCGGCCTACCGCGACCTCCACGGCCAGCTCTTCTTGCAGCTCGCGGCGCAGGCAGTCCGCCAGGGTCTCGCCGTCGTGACACTTGCCGCCGGGGAACTCCCACAGCCCGCCCAGCATGCCTTCCGGCGGCCGTTGGGCGATCAGAAACTGCTCTGGCTGGCCAGGCCGGCGCAACACGGCCGCGGTGACGTCGAAGTGCGGCAGCGGCTTGCGCAGCCGGCGCACCGGCCGCTCCTCCTGCGTGCCGCGCTGGCGGGCCAGGCACGGATCGTGCAGCGGGCAGAGCAGGCAGCGCGGCCGCTGCGGCAGGCACACCGTCGCGCCCAGGTCCATCAACGCCTCGTTCAGCGGCCCCGCTTGCTGCGGCTCCACGACCTCCACCAGCGCCTCAGCGAGATGCCACAGCCGCGTCTCCGTGGCCGAGCGGCCGATCTCCTCCTCCACGTCGTAAACCCGCGCCAGCACCCGCTTGACGTTGCCGTCCAGCACGGCCGCGCGCTGGCCGAAGGCGATGCTGAGGATGGCGCCGGCGGTGTACTTACCGACGCCCGGCAGCGCCAGCAGGCTGCGCCGCTCGGCCGGCAGCCGGCCGCCGTGCTGCGCAACCACGATCTGGGCAGCCCGGTGCAGGTTGCGGGCTCGGCTGTAATAACCTAGCCCCTCCCACGCCTTCAACACCTCGCCCAGTTCGGCCGCAGCCAGCGCCTCGGCGGTGGGGAAACGCTCCAGCCAGCGTTGCAGGTACGGTACCACCGCGGTCACTTGCGTCTGCTGCAGCATGATCTCGCTGACCCAGACGGCGTAGGGATCGCGCGGCTCGGCTCGCCAGGGCAGGTCGCGCAGTTGCCCGGCCTCGATCCAGGCCAGCAGCGCGGCGGCGATGGTGGAGGGGGAAGGGGAAAACATGGACAGGAGGGAAAAGATGGAGTGAAGGGGGCAGGAGTGGCACAACGACGACTTGTGGCGATGAGCAAACTGCCCTGGATACCTCGGTTGACATGCGGCGGTCCGGTCAGCGGTGGCCGGTGGGATTGACACTTGCGCTTGCACCTGCGACGTAAGCGTCAATCCTGCCGGCCAAACAGCAGCGCCGGATCGATCCGGCGCTGTGACTCATCACCAAGCCCCGTTGACGGGGCGCCGTTTGCTAGCCGGAGGTCTTCAGCCCCCGGCGGTTGCCGCCCATACAGGCCTCGCATGTCCAACTCAATCGCCGGGCAATTCTGTTTACCGTGCGAAGCCATCACTACAAACGCTTGCGGCTACTGGCCGTCGCCGTTGTCGTGCTTGCGCAGGCCGCGCGCGACCAGAATGGCCGGCACGGCCACGGCCGCGGCCACGCCCGCGCCGATCAGCGCCTTGTCCAGCGTGCTGCGGCCGGAGAAGCCGGCGTTGTGCGCGGCGTCGGCGTGGCGGCGCTGCGCGGCCACCTCAGGCGCCTCGGTGAAGGCGGTCTTGAACACCTCCAGCGACTGCGGCAGCACCTCCATGCCCATGCGATCCAGCCGCACGCCTTCCTTGCCCACGTCGGCCCAGCCCAGATCGTCCGGCTGCACCTGCTCCCAGTTGGCGAACAGCCGGCCCCATTCGCTCTGCAAGGCGTCGGCCATCATCTGCTCGCCCTTGAAGGGGTACCAGTACATGTCGTGGTAGGCCACCGAGGCCAGGTAGGACCAGGGCGCCAGCACGGTCTTCAGCGACCACTCGATGGGCGCCTTGAGCGGGCCCCAGTAGATCTTGTGCTGCATGCGGCTGGCGAAGGTCATCTCCTTGAACGGCCCCTGGAAGTGCCAGTTCTCGGCCGCCGCGTCCAGGTCGCCCACCACCTCGATCTCGTCGGGGTCGCCGCAGCCCAGCCCCAGCTCGTGGGCCAGGCGGATGTACTTGATGTCCAGCGGATTGAAGCCCATCAGCTTGGCCGCCATGGCGTCGATGGCCACCTGGTCGGCGCTGGCCAAGATCACGTTCTTGACGTGCGGGTACATGCAGCGCGGGCCGGGGCCGTCGCCGGCGAACGTGCCGTCCATCACGGCAAAGACGCCGCGATGGATCTTGTGCTGGATCATCAGCAGGTCCACCAGGGTCTCGTGAATCACCGGGTGCGTCCAGTGGCGCCGCTCGTTCAACAGGCCGCCGAAGGCGTTCTTCATCGCGCCGGTGGTGGTGGTAAAGATGTGGGCTTTCACCGTCGGCAGATGGATGATGTTCTCGCCGATGAAGCGCTTGGGGATGTAGAAACCGTCGGGGTAGACCTCGTTCAGCACCAGGAACTTGTCGGCCAGGTCGCCCACCGCGTCGCGGATGTGGATCCACTCCTCGCCCTCGTAGAGGTGCACGTTGCGCAGGCCGTGGGCCTGGACCACGTTGATCTGCTTGTTCTCGCGCTCGCCCAGGTGCGCGTCGATCACCACCGTGCGGTTGTGGCAGGCGTGCATCAGGGCTGGGTCGTAGCCGTCCTGCTTCATCGCCCGAATGACGCCCTCGAGCTGCCAGGGCGTAGTGGAGGAGCCGGGGAAGAAGTAGTGCCAGGAGATGTTGACCTTCAGCGCGGTGTCCGCGTCCTTGGCAATCACATCCTGGTAGCCGGCCAGGTTCATCAGCCGGTGGTAGTCGGCCAGAACGGTGCGCGGGGAGGTTTTCAAAATGGCAACTTTGCTCTTTGTCATGCTCTGTATCCTTTCGTCTTCAGCCAGTTCAGGCCGGGATTGTACCATAGAACGGGTAGATGCCAAGAGTTGGCGGCGGCTGAACGTTCCCGGTTGGTTATTACCCAGGGGCCGGGCACTTGCGAACGGCCCAAATCGGGTTACAGCCGGATCACCGTCCGCACCCCGCCCGCGCCATAGCGCTCCAGCCGATCCAGCGCCGCGTTGATGGCCGTCGCCTCCAGCGGGATCACGTCCGTCACCACCGGGGCCAGGTCAAGCGCGCCGCAGCGCACCAGCTCGGTCAGCAGGGGCAGCTCGCTGGCCAGGTGGTCGGAGCAGCCGATAATCTCGGCCTCGCGGTTGATGAGCTCCTGATACGGGTAGATGGGCACCGGTTGATCGCCCAGGCCGACGGCTACGGCGCGGCCGAAGGGGGCCAGGCCGGCGAGGGCCGGCCGCAGCGTCGCCGCCACACCCACGAAGTCCAGCGCTACGTCCACCCCGCGGCCGCCGTTCAGTCGCTTGAGCGCAGCCGCCGGGTCGCCTGCGCCGGCGTCAACCGGGATCGCGCCCAACTGCTCTGCCAGCGCCAGCCGGCCCGCGTCCAGGTCCACGGCGAAGACGCGCAACGCGCCCATGGCCCGCGCCAACTGGATGGCCGACATGCCCAGCCCGCCCGCGCCAAAGATGGCCACGCTCTCGCCGGCCGCCAGCCGGCCCTTGCGCAGCGCATGGAAGGCCGTGGCCGAGGAACACATCATCACCGCGCCCTGCTCGAAAGGGATGGCGTCGGGCAGGGGGAAGACGCTGCGCGCCGGCACGACGATGAACTCGGCGTAGCCGCCATCGCGGTGCTTGCCGATCATCTGGCCGGTGGTGCAGAACTGCTCCGCGCCTTGGTGGCAGTAGGCGCAGTGGCCGCAGGTGGCCAGGTAGTGCAGGCAGACCCGGTCGCCCGATTGCCAGCCGCTGACGAGCGCGCCCACCTGCGTCACCACGCCGCTCACCTCGTGCCCTAGCGTCAACGGCAGCGGCCCGGCCGGCGACACACCCGCGCGGTAGTGGGCGTCCGAGTGGCAGATGCCGGCTGCGCGCACCTGCACCAACACGTCCAGCGGCCCCACGGCCGGCACGGGAATCTCCTGCATCTCCAGCGGTCGCCCCACCTCCGCCAAGCGCACAGCTTTCATGGTTGCTTGCATCGTGTCTCCTGGTTCGGTGAACGGTGACCGGTCACCGTTTACCGTTCACCGTTCACCGTCCCCGGCCCGCCCAAAGCCGGCTTGCCTTCCTCGGTGTTGCGGTAGACGCGCGAGGTGGGGTAGGCCAGGTCGATGGCGGGCTCGGCGGCGAAGGCGTGCAGCACGTCTTCCCAGATCGCCTCTTCCATCTCGCGCGGCCGGCGGATCTCGCTCAGAAAGCGCATGGTCAGCTCGACGCCGTGGGCGACAGCCCGCGTGAACACCTTGGGCTCAAAGGAAGCAACCGACACCATGTACTTGGTGAGGGAGGCTTGCGCCTGAGCTTCGGCCACCGGCGCCAGGTGGGCGGCGTGACGAGCCACGATTTCTTGCAGGATCTGCTTGGCGCGCTGCCAGTCGCTCTCGAAGGTCACCACCACCGGTATCTCGCGCCAGATGTAGTCGAAGACCAGGCTTTCGTTGACCAGCGGATTGGTGAAAATGAACTTGTTGGGCACCAGCACCAGCCGGCCCGTGGCCTGCCGCGGGCCGGTCACGCCGTCGCCCAGTTGCATCAGCGAGAAGACGAACAGCCCGATGTCCACCACGTCGCCCCGCTCGCCGGCGATGGCGATGCGGTCGCCCACCCGCAGCGGATGCCGCGTCGAGATGTACAGCCAGCCGCCCAGGTCGACGATGGGATCGCGCAGGGCGATGGCCAGGCCGGCGGCAACTACGGCCACGATGGTGGCCAGACCTGAGACGCCGTCCAGCCAGATGGCCGCAACGATGACACCGATCACGACCCAGGTGGCCATGCGCAGCGCCTTGTGCCACCGATAGCGCACGGCGGCGTCGCTAAGGCGTCTGTCCAACACGGAGCCGATGGCGCGTCGTACCAGCAACAGCGCCACGATTACCGCCAGCGACCACAGCGCGTTCGACAGAATCGCGCCCCTGCCGGCGCTGGCCAAATAAGCCTCCAGCTCAGCAATCACATCTTGCGGATTCAACGCCGGTGCACACCTCCACAGACATGCGCCGTCCCAGTGCTCGGCGCTACAGCCGGACGACGACTCTCTCCGTTCACCGTTTAACGATCACCGATCACCGATCACTGCGCCAGCGGAGGGATCGTCACCCGCAGCGTGTAGCTTGTGCCGGGACCCTCTGTGCTCAGCGTGATGAAGTAGTCCTGCGTGGCCGGCAACACACCGCTCCACGTCGAGTCGCCCACGGCGCTGCTCTTCAACACCTGGCCATCGGCGCCGCTGATGCTCAGCAGGAGGCTGCCGCGCGGCGCGCCGGCAACGACCTCCATGTTCTGGCCTTCCATGGCCCGCAGCACGTAGGTTTGTGTGCCGTTCTGCAGCAAGACGCCGCCGACAACGGCCGAGGTGGCGCCCGGCGCAAACTGGACGCGGATAGGCGCAGGGGTGGGCGCGGCCGCCAGCGTGGGCGCGGGCGCAGGGTTGAACTGAGCCGCGGCCACCAGCAGCGGATCGTCGGGCGCGGTCTCGGCGGCCCGGCGCAGGTCAGCGCGCGCCCGCGCGCTGCCGGGATCGGCCAGGAACTCGGCCCAGCCGCGCAGGAAGTAGGCCGGCGCTAGGTTGGGTCGAGCGGCGACTGCGTCCGTGGCGCTCTGAATGATGTATGTGCTCAGCGCGTCCTCCCAGCCTTCGGCGGCCGTGCCGACAATCAGCGGCGACTCGAGGCTGAAGATCTCTGCCAGCGTGTAGCCGCGCATCATGTCCACAGCGCCAGCGTAGTCGCCGTAAAACACGCGGTTGAGCAAGGGGTAAGCGCTCTCCGCAATGGCTTGCAGGTGTGCGTCGTGGTTAAGCCGGATCAGCGCCTGGTTCCAGCGCAGCGAGCCGGCCGGCGTGGGCGGGTCGTCGTTGCCGGCCGCGGCCACAGCCTCGTCGATCTTGGCCAGCGCATCGGCCCACAATCCTGCTTGTGCCAAAGCGATGGCCTCGCTGTTGAGCTGATCGGCCTGCGTGCCGCGCTGCCCCATCATGAGAGCGGAGAGCTCGACCTCGGCCAGCGCATCGCTCAGCCAGGTGTAGACGCGGAAGTAGGGATAGCGCACGCCGCAGGCGTAGCAGAAAATGTAAGGCTCGGTCGCGTTCAGCACCACGTCGTTCTGGCCGTCCCGGTTGACGTCGGCGATGAAGCCGGCGCCGGGGCTGGCCGATGAGCTGGCCAGCTCCAACTTGAGCGCCTGGCCGTCGAAGCTGAGCACCTGGAACGTACCGCTGTGCGCGCCCACGCCGCCGTCCACGGTCAGCCAAACACGGCTGGGTTCGATGGCCACCTGCTGCACGCCGTTGGGGTCGATGTAGTCGGGCAGCGGCTCGATCAGCAGCGTGTCCTCGGTCGGCATCTGGTCCAGATCGATGCGCGCCAGCTCGCGCCAGCCGGCGTCGTCCCGGGTGAAGATGGCCACGAAGTGCGACGGAACCGGGTCCAAATCGTGGTTGCGCATCCCCGTGCTGTACAGCGCCCAGAGCGGCGGGCCTTCAGCCGGCGCGCGCAGCGGCAGGACGGCGGGGCCGTCCGAATAGGCGTTGGCCGGGAGTTGTACCTGGGCCAGAATCTCCTCTACGGCCACATCAGGCGCAAGCACACCGGGCGGCGTAGGCGTCGGGGCTGTCGTGGACTGGCCAGGCGCGCATTCCCCGCGGTAGAAGGCCCACTCCTCGCACTCGCTGCCGTCGGCGAAGACGCAAACGCCGAACTGCCCGCCGTCGGCCGCCGTGCGCATCTCCAGCCGGCCGCCCTGCTCCTCGCAGTGCACCGAAGCCGGGTTGGGCATGCCGATGGGGGTCTCGGCTTCCGGCGCGAGTGTGGGTGGCGTGACCTCTTGTCGGACGCCGAGACATGCGGTGAGCAGGCTGGCTACGACGAGCAGCACCAGAGCGGTCAGCAAACGCCGTGAGACCAGCGCATGGCGATTGTTTGTCATCACAAAATCTCCTGGTAACCGGTTGCGACTTTCATCGTTGTCATGCACCGTCATTGCGAGCCGCGGACGGCTCGCAATGACGGTGCACGTTGGTGGCCTAGCGGAAGTCGCTGGGCGGCGCGGGCTTGTTCTGCAGGATGCCCTCGATGCGCTCCATCACCTCCGGCGTTAGCTTGGCGACCACGTCCAGCGCGGCCATGTTCTCCACGACCTGTTCCGGTCGGCTGGCCCCGGTGATCACCGTGCTGACGTCGGGGTTCTTCAGGCACCAGGCCAACGCGAGCTGGGCTAGGGTGCAGCCGAGCGCGGCAGCGACCGGCGTCAACTCCCGCGCCTTGGCGATGCGGGCCTGGCCCTCGGGGCTCTCGAACATCTTGCGCAGCCACTCGTAGCCCTCCAGCGTTGCCCGTGTGCCTGCCGGCATGCCTTCGTTGTACTTGCCGGTCAAAATGCCGCTGGCCAGCGGGCTCCAAATGGTGGTGCCCAGGCCGATCTCTTTGTACAGATGCGCGTACTCCTTCTCGACGCGCTCGCGGTGGAACATGTTGTACTGCGGCTGCTCCATAGTGGGGGGGACGAGGTGCTCGCGGCGGGCAATGCCGTAGGCCTCCATGATCTGCGCTGCGCTCCACTCGCTGGTGCCCCAGTAGAAGGCCTTGCCGCTGTTCACCAGATAGCTCATGGCCCGCACCGTCTCCTCGATGGGCGTGCGGATGTCGGGGCGATGGCAGAAAATGAGATCGACATAATCCAGTTGCAAGCGCGCCAGGGCCGCGTTGGTCCCCTCGATCACGTGCTTGCGGCTCAGACCGGTGTCGTTGGGGCCGTCGCCGCCCCAGAAGATCTTGGTAGAGATCACCAGATCCGAGCGCTTCCAGCCGGCGCGCTTGATCACGTTGCCCATGACGATTTCGGCCTTGCCCTGGGCGTAGGCCTCGGCGTTGTCGAAGAAGTTGACGCCGGCGTCGTAGGCCGCTTTCATGCAGTCATAGGCCATGTCCTCGCCATACTGCTGGCCAAACGTGACCCAGGCGCCGAAGGAAAGGGCCGACACTTGCAGGCCGGACGAACCAAGATGACGGTACTCCATGCGAGGTGCTCCTTGTGCTGGGAGGATAGATTGGTGGGTTGGTAGTTGAGAAAGCAGTTAGGCTTGGCGCAGGTTGCACGCCGGACAGGCCAGCCCGACCCCAGCAGTGGTGAGAGAGCTGGTGATGGGCGTTCGCAACTGTTGCGCTGCGCCCCAAGTCGGCTTGACGTTAGTTCGGGCCAAGCGCACATCCCGGCGTTCGGCAACGGCGGCCAGGAAGTTGTGTGCATTGTACCACAGTACCCGGCAGGAAGCGGATTCTGCGGCACTGCCGGCTGATGGCCCGTTCTTTCCGCCCGTGCACTGCCATCTGTCCGCATGTGGTTGTGCTCATGAGGGTGTAAACTGCGCTTGGCGGTCGAGCTGCCACAGCTCAAGCATGGCGATCGGCCTCCGGGAACTTGGGCAGGCGTCGCACCGCCGGGTGGACGTCATGCCAGGGCGGCGCGCCGTCGACTGCTTGCCCTCCAGCCCAATCTGTGGCACAATCGGCCTATACCGCATCCGTCCTTTGGCAGCGCCGCGCTGCCTTTCCTTCGCAAGGAGCATCACCATGGACCTGGTTCAATCCAATCTGGGCTGTTTTTCGTGGATCATCTTCGGCGCGCTGGCCGGCTGGATCGCCAGCCTGATTGCCGGCCGCAACAACCGCCAGGGTTGCATCACCAACATCATCGTCGGCATCGTCGGCGCATTTCTGGGCGGCGCCATCTACAGCCTGGTCTTCGGCGGCAGTTTCACGGTGGAGTGGAGCTTGACCGCCTTCATCGTAGCGGTTCTGGGCGCCGTCGTGCTACTCTTAGTGGTCGGCCTGTTCACCCGCCGCCGCTAACTCCGCCTATGCCTGACGCGTGACGCATCACCCTCCTACTCCGGTTCACCACTCAAACCGCACCATGCACACCGTTTACCTCGGCCTGGGCGCTAACCTGGGCGACCGCCAGGGCAACATCAGCCAGGCTTTGCAGCTCCTGCGCCAGTACCTGGTGATCGAGCGCATCTCAGCTTGCTACGAGACCGCGCCGGTGGGCTTCACCGCCCAGCCGGATTTCATCAACGTCGCCTGCCGCGCCAACACCGACCTGTCGCCCCATGAGCTGCTGCGCTTCGTCAAGCAGGTGGAGCAGCGCATGGGCCGCCTGGCCACCTTCCGCTACGGCCCGCGGCTGATCGACGTCGACATCCTGCTCTACGACGACCTGGTGCTGGACACGCCGGAGCTGACCATCCCCCATCCGCGCATGGCCGAGCGGGCCTTCGTGCTGACCCCCCTGGCCGAGATCGCGCCTGACGCCGTGCATCCCGAGCTGGGCATAACGGTGGCCGCGCTGCTGGCGCAGGTGGACCAAAGCGGCGTGCGTCTGGCCCGCCGCGGGCTCGCGCCGGCCTTCGAGCACGACGTGCAAAGCAGCCGGCCGCGCGTCGCCATCGGCCTCAGCCGCGTCGGCGTCACCAACCTAGAGCGCATCATCCGCCTGACCGAGAAGGGCAAGGACAACCTCTTCTACGCCAACGTCGATCTGTTCGTTGACCTGGCCCCGCAGCAGGCCGGTGTGCACATGTCGCGCTTCAGCGACGAGCTGGAGGCGGTGGTGGACGCCATCACCATGCAGGCCGCGCCCGACATCGAGACCTTCGCCGAGCTGCTGGCGCGCCAGACAGTGGAAAGCCAAGGAGCGCTGCGCTCCGAGGTGCGGGTGACGGCCAAGTTCCCCATGCGCAAGATCGCGCCCATCTCCGGCAAGCCCACGCAGTCGATCTACACGCTGATCGGTATGGCCGTCGCCAGCCAGACCGGCGCGCGGCGCATCGTGGGCGTCGAGGCCGACGGGCTCACGGCCTGCCCCTGCGCGCAGGACATGATCCGCGGCTACGCCAAGCAGTTGCTGCAAGAGCAGGAGGGCATGGACGCCGCCACGGCCGAGCGCATCCTGGAGCTGGTGCCGCTGGCGACGCACAATCAGCGCGGCCGCGGCACGCTGCTCCTGGGCACCCGCCGCGAGGTACAAGCCTTCGACCTGGTGCACATCGTCGAGCACAGCATGAGCTCCGAGATCTACGAATTGCTCAAGCGCAGCGATGAGTTCTTCGTGGTCAACAAGGCGCACCGCACCCCCCGCTTCGTCGAAGATGTAGTGCGCGAGATGATCCGCCTCACCCTGGACAGCTACCCCGACCTAGACGACGGCGACCTGATCGTCGCCAAACAGGAGAACTTCGAGAGCATCCACCGCCACAACGCCTTTGCCGAGCACTACGGCACCGCCGGCGAGCTGCGCGCGGGCCTGAACGGTGAACACGGGGGCTATACGACGCTGCAGGAATGGCTGCTTTTCGATAACCGGTAAAAGGTGAACGGTGAACGGAAGTGGTCGCCGAGCGTCGCTTACCACTCCACCAACTTCCAGATCTCCGGCTGACCGGGCGCGCCGGCCGGCTCGCCGATCTCGGCGAAGATGGCCACGGCCTGCTTGAGCTGGTCCATGGCCGCGTCTGGCTGGCCGGCCGCGTGCAGCAGGTCGGCCAGGTTGTTGCGCAGCGCGGCCTCGCGGTGCCGGTCGCCCATGGCCGCGCATGCAACCAGCGCTTGCCCGGTCAGGTCGATGGCGCCGGCCAGGTCGCCCTGGTCTTGGCGCACCAGGGCCAGGTTGTTCAGCGCCGCGACGCGGCCGGACGGATCGCCCAGCGCCTCGGCCTGCGCCAATCCCTGGCTTAGATGCTCCGCCGCGCCCGCCAGGTCGCCGCGACTGCGGGCCAGCAGGCCCAGGGCGTTGTGGGCGCGGGCCAGGCTGGCCGCGTCCTGCGCCACTCCGGCCAGCGACAGCGCCTCCTCGGCCCATCGTTCGGCCTGCCTTCCCTTGCCCCGGCGGTGGGCGTTCAGGCTGCGGTCGGCCAGCAGGTGGGCGAGGCCGGCCGCGTCGTCGGCCGGCCAGATGTCGTGCGCGGCCTGGAAATGGCTCTCGGCCAGCTCCCAGTCGCCCTGGCGGTGATGCAGCAACGCCAGCTTGCGCTCGATGGCGGCCAAGCTGCAGGCCGACGGCTCATCCCAGGCGTCGAGCACGGCCGCGGCTTGCTCGTAGGCCGTGCGCGCGGCGCCATAGCGACCGGCCAGCGTGTGCAAGTCGCCGATGGCCTCGTGCAGCGCGGCCGTGTCGGGATAGCCCAGCGCCAGCGCGGCCTCGCAGTGGGCCAGGGCCTCGGCGTTGGCCCACAAGGTGCGGGCGTGCTGGCCGGCCTGCCAAAAGAAGCGGGCCGCTGCGGCATCCTGGCCGGCTAATTGCAGGTGGTGAGCGATCTGGCTGGCCGCCGCGCCGGCCGCAGTGGCGCTGCGCGGCTGGCGCTGGAGGACCTCGGCGACGCGGCGGTGCAGCAGACGGCGTCGAGCAAAGCCGGTCTCGCCGTAGACCAGGCTGCGCAGTTGCTCGTGGCTGAAGTCATAGCCGTCGTTGCGCTCCAGCACCAGCCCGTGGCGCACCAGTTGCTCCAGGCAGTCGAGCGTCTCCTCCTCGCTGCGGCCGCTGGCGGCGCGCAGCGTCTCGAAGTCGAAGGAGCGGCCGATAACCGCCGCGGCCGACAGAAGCTGCTGGCCGGCCTCGTCCACGGCCGCCAGCCGGGCGTGGAGCAGATCGCGCACCCCCTGCGGTTGGGCGTCCGCGGCCAGCGCGCCTTCGCCGGCCTGCCAGGCACGCAGGTACTCAGCCACGAACAGCGGCAGCCCCTCGCTCTCCCGGTGGAGCCGTTCAACCACGGCGTCGCCGGGCAGGCCGGCGGCCAGCGCGGCCACGTCGCTGCGCGCCAGCCTACTCAGGGGGAGGCTAATCCCTTGGCCGGCGCGTTGGGCCGCGCGCGCTAACCCGCGCAGCCGCTGCACCGTCGGACTGTCTTCGTCGCGCCAGGCCAGCACCAGCAGCAATGGCCGGCCCGCCAGCCGGTGCGCCAGATAGGCCAGCGCATCCAGGCTGGCGGCATCGGCCCACTGCGCGTCGTCCACGAAGAGTACGCCGCCGGGACCGGCCAGCGCCTGCGCTGCCTGACAGAGGCCCTCGAAGAA
>DAOUBX010000282.1:0-18708 GCA_034432445.1 Anaerolineales bacterium | reverse complement strand
TCGGGGAAATAGAGCTTGAGCACGGTGCCGGCGACCGGCGCCGGCACCTCGGTGTCCACCTTGTCCGTGGACACCTCCAGAAGCTGGCTGTACTTCTCAACCACGTCGCCCTCGCGCACCAGCCAGCGGCTGATCGTGCCCTCCACCACCGACTCGCCCAATTGGGGCATGATGACTTGGGTTGCCATGGGTTGTCCTCGCTCGTTAATACTCCGCCAGCCAGCGCATGGCGGCCGCGATGCGCTGTGCGTCGGGCATGAAAAAGCTCTGCAAGGGTGGGCTATAAGGCACTGCCGGCACGTCTGGCCCGCCGTAGCGTAAGACCGGCGCGTCTAGGTCGTGGAAAGCCTCGGCCGCAATGATGGCCGCCACCTCTGCGCCAACGCCGAAAGACTGGTTGTCCTCGTGGACGATCAGCGCCTTGCTGGTCTTGGCAACGGAAGCTAGGATGGTTGCCTTGTCCAGCGGCTGGATCGTGCGCAGGTCGACCACTTCGACTTCGATGCCGTCTTGTGCCAGCTCGGCGGCAGCTTTCAAGCACTCGTGGAGCATCAAGCCATAACAGAACACGCTGAGGTCCCGGCCTGGGCGCTTGACATCGGCTTGGCCGATCGGCACGACATACTCACCATCTGGCACCTCGCCCTTGACCAGGCGATAGGTCTTCTTGTTCTCCAGGTAAAGCACCGGGTCCTCGGCTTGGAGGGCAGCGCGCAGCAGACCCTTGGCATCGTAGGGCGTGCCCGGCGTGACGACGTAGAGGCCGGGGAAGTGGGCAAAGGTGGCTTCGATCGATTGGCTGTGGTAGAGCCCGCCGCCGATGCCACCGCCGTAGGGTGCGCGAATCACCAGCGGCACATGCCAGGCGCCGTTGGTGCGATAGCGCATCAGGCCCGCTTCGTTGACAATCTGGTTCATTGCGGGGAAGATGAAATCGGCGAACTGAATTTCGCAGATCGGCCGCAGGCCATGCAGCGCCATGCCGATGCCGACGGCGATGATCGACGATTCGGAGAGCGGCGAATCGATCACCCGCTCGGGGCCGAACTCGGCAAACAGCCCCTGCGTGGCGCGAAACACCCCACCGCGCGGCCCAACATCCTCGCCGGTGATGACGATGCGCGGGTCTCGGCGCATTTCCTCAGCCATCGTGTCGCGAATGGTCTCAACAATGTTTTTGATCGCCATAGATGCCTCCACGCCTCAACATCAATGCCCTTCGCCTACCGTCCTGGCGGTCGCCAGGCGCGCACGAAGCGGTCACCCGCGCTACCCGGCGCAAATACGCTCACCAGCGCCTCATCGGCCTGCGGATAAGGCGCGCGCAACGCCTCGTCCAGGGCTTGATCGACCTGGGCGATGGCCTCGCGCTCGATGTGCGCCTGTTGTGCCGCGTCGAGTAGGCCGCGAGACTGCAAGCGGTTGGCGAAGCGTGGAATCGGGTCTTGCCGCTTCTGCGCCTCCAACTCGGCGCGATCTCGGTAGGTGCGGTCGTCGTCGTCGCTGGAATGCGCTGTCAATCGCGTAGTGCGCGCCTCAAGCAAGGTCGGACCCTCGCCGCGGCGCGCCCGCATCACCGCCTCTTGGGTGACGTTGTAGCTCTCGAAGAAGTCGTTGCCGTCGAAACTCACGCCCGGCATGCCGTAAGCAAAGGCCCGGTCGGCTACACTGGCAACGGCCATTTGCTTGTGCAAAGGCACGGAAATGGCGTAGTGGTTGTTCTCCACCAAACAGATGAAAGGCAGTTTGTGGACCCCGGCCCAGTTGAGCCCTTCATGCCAGTCGCCCTGGCTCGTAGCGCCCTCGCCCAGCGCGCACATGGCCACGCGGTCTTCACCCTTGAGCTTGATGGCAAAAGCTACTCCTGCGCACTGCGGCACCTGCGTGGTCGTTGGGCTGGAGACGCTGACGATGTTGCTCGGGCGATAGTTGTAATGGTTGGGCATCTGCCGGCCGCCGCTGCCCGGATCGCCGGCCTTGCCGTAGGTGCCCAGGAAAATGTCGACCGGCCGCAGTCCAAGCGCAAGCACGGTGACCAGGTCGCGGTAATGAGGAAAGTAGTAGTCATAGCCCGGCCGCAACGCCAGGCCTGCCGCCAACTGACACGCCTCCTGGCCAATGCCGGAAATGTGAAAAGCGATCTTGCCTTGCCGGTGTAGGATCCAGCAACGCTCATCCAGCTTGCGCGACAACACCATCAGGCGAAACGCTCTGAGCAGGTCATCGTCCGTCAGCTCGGCGCTGTGATCCTGAGACACGAACTCGCTGGGCGACAGTGCCGTCATAGTTCCTCCTCAGCCGATACTACTGGTTGGTACGAAGCCAGGTTGGCGACGCGGGCAAGTATACTACAAGCGTCGAAGTTAAGCAATTGGGGTCGCAAAGGGTAAGCTCCAAAGCGCACAAAACCCGTCGCACGCCGGCGTGTGATGTTGTCACACGAGATTTTCTTGCGGCAGACGTTGTGGTATAATCGGCACAGCTACTGGCGAAAAGCACCGACACGCGCCCCTCAGACCTCTTCGGATGCCAGACGTGTCGTGCACTACCCTCAATCCACTTCATCATTCTTGGCAAGGAGGAGCAAATGGCTCTGAAGATCAATCAGCTACAAGGCGTGTCGGTGGAGATCGCGGCCGCTCTCAAGTCCGCCGGTCTCAACGACTCGGACAAGCTGCTGGCCGCCACGGCGCAGCCCCAGGAACGGGCGCAACTGGCCGAGCGATTAGGCATCGACGAGCGTACGCTGCTGGAACTGGCGAACCGGGCCGACCTGGCACGCATCACGGGCATCGGTCGCGTGTATTCCGACCTTCTGGAATTCGTGGGCGTAGACACCGTGGCCGAGCTGGCTCAGCGCAACCCCGACAACTTGTACGAGAAGATTCTCGCCATGGCGGGCGAGCACATGGTGCAACGTGTGCCGCGGCGCGAACAGGTTGCCGATTGGATCCAGCAAGCCAAAGAGCTTGGGCGCGGAATCTTTTACTAGACTTCGCCGACTGAAACGCCCCGTGCTCAATCGAAGCACGTTGGGCTTGGCGCTTGAGAACAGGCCGTCCCCTGGGACGGCCTATTCTTTTGTTCTCCTTCGGTCAATGCGGTGCGCTACCAGAGCGTTTGGCCCCTCTGCGCCTGATGTCGAGTAATGCGGCAAGGTTTGCCGTCTCACGGCTGTCTGCTGAACGCGGCGGGGTGGCGGCAGCCCCTTGAGGCCACGGGCATGAGTCCATTGACGAAACACACGATCCGTGGTAAACTGCGCCCCGGTTTGTGCAGCAGTGCACGACTCACCTCTGTGTTGAGGCGCCGAAAGCATGAACCAAGGTAACTATTCAGCCATTGGTGCCGGGCATTTGGCATCTGGCTTGCAAACGTGTCTGCGAAGCCAACCTAGGTCACAAATCGCCTACAAATGCCCGGCACCTGAGCAATTACGAACCAAGAACCACAAACCGACGTGATCTCCCTAGACTTCGTGCAAGCCAGCTGCATCAGTTGCTGCAAGATCGACTCTTGGCACAAGCTGTACCTGCTGCTCTGGCTCTATGAACACCGCAACGCACGGCTGAGTTGCGAAGAGCTGGCCCAGCGTCTCTACCTAGGCGACCTGCGAATGGTCAGGGAGATGCTGGGCGAGCTGCGCGCGGCAGGCTTTCTGACGGACGACCATGGCCGATGCGCGCTTGCCGAGTCTCCCGAAATCCTCGCTTGCCTGGACACCCTGCACCGTGCGTTCACCGACCCGCTGGCGCGGCAGGCGCTCATTGACCGCATCCGCCAGGTGGGCGCCCAGGCCGCTGAGTTTTAGCGATGACCACAGCCTTCTTGCAAGACTTGCTGAACTCATTGCCCGACGCCGTGGTGGCAGATGTCACAGTGGGATTGTTCTGGACCGCGGTGGTGGTTGACCTGGCGGGCCAGCGCCGCTGCGGCCTGGCTGCGACCTTGCACGCCGAGGAAGAGCACGGCCAGCCGGCGGTGGCGGAAGCGGGGCGGTTGACACAGCGCAGCGCTCGCGAGTTGGCCGCCTGGGTTCAACGTGGGCCGACCGCTCTGACAGAGGCAAGCATTGGCATGGCGGCACTCAATGCGCTGCTGTCCAGCACCCTCACCACGGGGGTGGACATCAACGCCGCTGAGGTGATTGCTCAGCACGGCGCAGGCAAGCGCGTGGCGCTGGTCGGCCACTTCCCCTTCGTCGAGGCCTTGCGCCCGCGCGTGGGCGCCTTGTCTGTGCTCGAACTGCGGCCCCACGGCGACGACCTGCCGGCTGCAGCCGCGCCTGAGGTGATCCCCCAAGCCGATGTACTGGCTATTACCGGCACCACGTTGATCAACGGCACTTTCGACGAGCTAATGGCGCTGCGGCGGCCCGATGCCGTGGTCATTGTGCTTGGGCCTTCGACGCCTCTTTCGCCTCTCTTCTTTGACTATGGGGTCCACCTGGTCTCGGGGGCGGTTGTGGAAGACATCGACGCTGTGCTGAGCGCCGTGCGCCAGGGCGCCAACTTCCACCAGGTGCATCGAGCAGGGGTTCGGCTGGTGACAATGCAGCGGTGGACCGATGACAAAGACAGGTGACTATTCAGGTGCCGGGCACTTGCGACCGGCTTACAGCTTGAGCCGGCTCTGCAGACGCCCTGGCCAGCGCAGCCTCAAGTGCCCGGCACCCAGGGCTGAATAGTTGCAAAGACAGAAAGGACTGACCGATGAAAAACCTATGGCTGGTGTTGTTCCTGCTTTTGCTTGGCGGGCTGTCAGGCCTGCCACTGGACTCTGTACACGCCCAGTCGGTCGACCAGCCGGTGGTGCATGCGGTGTTGTTCTACTCCCCTACCTGCCCCCACTGTCACAAGGTCATTGAGGAGACCTTGATCCCGATGCTAAACCAGTACGGTGACCGCCTGCAAATCGCCGGAATCGACATCACGCAGCCGGGCGGTCAGGCGCTCTATCAAGCATCCACCGAGCGCTTTCAGGTGCCGCAAGAGCTCTCCGGGGTGCCGCGCTTGATCGTCGGCGAGACCGTGCTGGTGGGCAGCTTGCAAATTCCGCAAGAGTTTCCCGGCATCGTGGAAAAGGGACTAGCAGCCGGCGGCATCCCATGGCCCGATATCCCCGGCTGGGCAGAGGTCGTCGCAGCCGCCGAGCAACAAGAGGCAGCGGCGACAGCGACTGTCCCAGCGTCTGCGGGGATCGGCGAGACAGCCGAGGCCACCCCTACGTCTACGCCTGCGTCCACCCCAACTCCCACGGCCCAGCCTGTGGCGCTGCCGGTGGATGCCTTGCCGCCAGCCGAACCAGCCGCCGGCATGCCAGAGGGCGGTTGGCTGGCAGCCGCCGTGCTGGGCGGCATGCTCCTGGCGCTGGCTTTCGCCGTCCTGCGCTTGCTTCGGGTCAAGCAGCCGCATTTTGCTGCCGTCCACAGTTGGTTGATCCCGGCCCTCTGCCTGGCCGGTCTGGGCGTCGCCGCTTACCTGGCTTTCGTCGAGATCACCCACACCGAAGCCGTATGCGGCCCGGTGGGCGAGTGCAATGCCGTGCAAACCAGCCCTTACGCCCAGATCTTGGGCATTCCGGTGGCCGTGCTGGGGCTGATCAACTACGCCGCTGTCTTGGTGTTGTGGGCGACCGGCCGCTTTGGCGCAGCGCGCTGGGCAGGGCCGGCCGGCCGTGGCCTGCTCTACCTAACGGTGTTCGGCGTCCTGTTCTCGATCTACCTCACCCTGCTGGAGATCTTCGTGATCCACGCAATCTGCGCCTGGTGCCTAACCTCGGCGGTGATTGCGACTGCGCTCATGGTGACCGTTGTCATGCAGGTGACCCAAGTGGACACTGCAGCCCAAACGGCGTCTGCCAATCTGCCGCTCAACGCCTAGATCATTGTCGGCAACACGAACTCAACGGGCCAGATCGACGTGGGGACACGTCGATCTGGCCCGTTTTGCTATGGCTGCTTCAGATGCCGACCGAAAAACCCCTGCACGCGCTGGACGAAAAGGCGATCTCCCTCGCCAACAAACGTGTGACGCTGGCCGGCGTAGGTGAAACATTCGACCGGCTTCGGCAGCGCCTGCAGCCGCCGACACAGATCCTCCGGTGCAGCGATCCTGGTCGCCCGGTGGTGCGCACGAAGCCCATCGCTGACAAAGTCATCACACCTCATACGTCGATGATACGCCAGGGGTACACGTTGACGACCGTCGTCTCGGCGTACTGCGTGACGGTTACCTCGTCGTGGCGATAGACGTGCTTGTGGCCATGCAGCAGATAGCGCGGCTTGTAGGTGCGCATGAGCCAGAGGAAGCTCTCGAAGCCCCGGTGCGCGTGGTCGGGGCCGTCGTGGATGCCGGCCGGCGGGCTGTGAGCGACCAAGATGTCGAGGGCCCGGCCATAGCGCATGCGGTGCCACATGAGCTGCGGCGTCAGCCGCCACACCTTGCGCCACATCTGGCTCTGCGTGTATTGGTAGCGCGGGTTGCGGTTGTAGCGGATCGAGCCCTCCAGCCCCGCCACGATCAGACCGCGGGTCATTAACACGCGTTCGTCGATATCCATGTGGTGTCGCGGCGCGGGTGCAATGATGTTGCGCTCCTCGAACTCGGCGCCGGAGGCGTGGTTGCCCTGCACTAGATAGCAGGGGACGTCCAGCATGCTCACCACGTAGTCGATGTAGTAGGGGGGTAAGTCGCCGCAGCCCAGCACAAGATCTACCTTGCCTACCATCTGGTGAATCGAGGGGCTGTAAAGAGCAGGCACCACTTTGTCGCTGATGGCCAGAATGCGCATGGCTTAGTACGTCCCACCAGAGGCTTGCCAGTCGCGCCAAAGGGCAACGGCAAAGTACTCGGTCAACCGATTTGCCTGTAGCTGCAGCGCCAGCTCGCGGTTGCGCTTGGCCGAGGCCTCGCTGCCGTTGAGGCTGCCCAAGTGTAGCCAGCCGCGGCTGCCCGCCTGCACCAGCACCATCTTGTTGTGGATACCGCTGCCGGTGGGGTTGCCCAGCCGGGCTTGCAGATCCAGCCCTTCAGCCTGGGCAATCTGGTTGAGATAGGCGATGGTTGCTGCGTTGTCGCCCCGGTCGAAGAAGGCGTCGAGCAAGATGCGCACGCGCGCGCCGCGGCGCGCAGCAGCGATGTACGCCTCTAGCCGCGGGTTGGGCGCAGTCGTCGGGGTATCGGCCCCGCGGCCCCAATGCACCCGCTCGTAGAGCTGCTGCACGAGGACGGTGTCGCCGGCGCCGGCCTGGGCTACCATGCCCAGCAAGCCGCCCTGCGCCGGCAGTAGCAGGCCGGCCTCCGGCGCCTGCACGAACTGGGCCGTGAAAGCGCCGGTAGCGCGCTCTGGGCGCTCGACCACGGGGTAATAAGAAGTGCCACCCGACTGCGTAGTGGGGGTGAAGCCGGCCGGCGGCGCGCCGTACTTCGGGTCGGCGACCGTCCACCGGAACACGTCGCGGTGATTGCCGGGGTCAAGGTCATCACGGAACAGTTCCAGGACATGCGCCACCAGCGGCGCTGCGTCGGTGACGAGGGCCGCGCCGCGCCGGCCCTGGGTGCCGTCGGATTTGTCGTCGTCGGGCATGGACTCGGGGCTGAAGTTCTCCGAGCTCAGCAGCAGCAGGCGCTCATCGATCACAGCGTATTTGGCGTGGACGTGCTGATAGCGGTCGTGGGTGGCGTCGTTGCGGTCGGACACCATGAACCACACCTGGCCGCCGGCCGCTTCGATCAGCTGGGCGCAGTAGCGCTCCTGGTCGGTGATGCCGCCGACCGGATCGCCCTCCAGCAGCAGCGTGACCTCTACACCCTGGCTGGCCCGCTGCGCTAGGGTCTGGGCCAAGGCCACATGGTCGAAGGTGTAGCTGGTCAGGCGGATGCTGCGCCGTGCTGCGGCCAGGGTGGCGTTGGCCACGTCGAAGAGGTTGTCGGGCGCCAGGGCGGCCGTGAAGACACCGCTGGCAACGAGAACCGGCGGCCGGCCGAAGCGCTCCAGGTTCCAGCCGGGGTACTGCACGCGGCGGCCGGCCAGGTGATCGGCGGGGTCCTGCGCCCAATCGGCCAAGGTATCGGTGTCAACAATGGGCTGGCCGCTGCTCCAGTCCAGCTTGCGGTAGAGGATCTGCCCCTCGGCAGGAAAAGCGGTGGTGGGCGCATAGGGCTGCACGCTGGGGCCGCTCCAGCCGGGCTGATCAACGTTGCCCGTTTCGTAGACGAGGGTATCGACCGGCGCGCCTTCCCCGCGTTGCAGCAGCGCCTGACCGCCGGTGTTAGCGAAGCGCAACGGCGTACCGGTCAAGTTGGGCACGGTCGGATCGGAGTCGACGCCGTACTCGCACCCCGGGCTGAAGCCAAAGGCGCTGCGAAAGGCGGTCGCGTCGTAAGCGCACCACACGGCGGCGCCGGGGGGCACGAGCAACGCCGGAAACGTCACGGTACGCCGGCCGTCGCTCAGGGTGTAGCCGGCCAGGCTGGCCGCATGGTTGCTGATGTTCCACAGCTGAAAAGCCTCGTCCGGCTCGTTAGTAATCAACCCGTCGTAGTAGAGGGCAGCGAGGCGCCAAACCGGGTGGTGGTTGGCAGCCAAGGGAAGATAGACAGTGTGTGACGGCGCGGTCGCCCCTGCACGGGTGGTGGTGTCAGCCGACGCAGCGCCGATCAGCACCCAACAGGCCGCAGCGAGCAGCCACAGCCCTGGCGATCGGAGAGTTGTGCGCATAGGACACCTCGCAGTAACACAGTCACCAGACACGGCTCGTCAGCTGGCCGACAGGACACACTTCTCATTCTCATTATAACCGAAGAAGGAAGAGGGGCAAGGTGCAAGACCAAGGTGACACCGGGCAGCGGCCGGTTGCATTGCTTAACCGACTAGCCGGTTGACGCCTAAGCCATCGTTTGCGCCACCGTGCAATGGACGCTGATCGCCCCGACGGCCGGTCCACGCGTTGCAACATGCCCGTCGCTTGAGCAAGCTTGCCTGACGGCGTGGATTGTGCTATCATGACGGCGTCTGCCTCCGTAGCTCAGAGGACAGAGCAGGGGTTTCCTAAACCCTTGGTCGCAGGTTCGAGTCCTGCCGGGGGCGCCTGTTGCGTCCACGTGTGTCGTAACCGTTTGCGCCAGGCGCAGTGAACCACCAAGGCACGAAGGCGCGGCAGCGTATAGCTCCGTGTTTCTTTGTGCCTTCGTGTTCGAAAGGCGCTTGGCCCAACAGTCGTCGTTGTCAAGATCGGACGTTGCCTGTCGTGGCAACCCTGTGAGTCACTTTGCATGCGCTTCACACCGACCGCCATTCCCGATGTCGTCCTGATCGAGCCGCAGGTGTTCGGCGACGAGCGGGGCTTCTTTATGGAGACCTATCAGCAGGAGCGGTTTGCCGCCGCCGGCATCACGGCGCCCTTTGTGCAGGACAACCACTCCGGCTCGCGGCAGGGCATCCTGCGCGGGCTGCACTACCAGGTGCGCCGGCCGCAGGGCAAGCTGGTGCGCGTGATAGCCGGCGAGATTTGGGACGTGGCCGTGGACCTGCGGCGCAGCGCGCCCACCTTTGGCCGGTGGGCTGCCGAGCGGCTCTCGGCCGAGAACCGGCGCCAGCTGTGGATCCCGCCCGGGTTTGCCCACGGCTTCTACGTGCTCAGCGCGTGGGCCGAGGTAATCTACAAGGTGACCGACCTCTACGCGCCCGAGTGGGACCGCACCCTGCGCTGGGACGACCCCACCGTGGGCATTCCCTGGCCCCTGATCGACGGCCAGCCGCCGGTCCTGTCGACCAAGGACGCGCAAGGGCGGTGGTGGGATGTGGCGGAGAAGTTTGAGTGAGGGCGTTCTTGAGTCTGGCAATATCATGCGCATAACTGTTTCTGCGCGTTGGTTGATCTGGCTGCTGCTGGCTTTAGTGATACTCCTAACCGGAGTAGGTGTAACCAGCGTCGCAACTATGATGACCAACGTCGGCATGGCTGGGTATGTGAGAGCGTTGATAGCTGGCGGTGGTGGCCTGAAGGGTGAGTATCCCCTATACGGCAAGCTGTCCGATGTGGATATTGTTGGAGCCCGTCGTGTCTTGCAGGGCGCTGTTGCCCTGGACAAGGACCACAGCGGCGCTGCTTGGGGACTTGGCCGCGTCAACCTAGCCTTGGGTGATCCCTTGGCGGCCACCCAAGCATTGACTCCGGTCCAATCGACCATCCAACACAACCCTTTTTTCTTCTCTGACATGTTAGTTGCCGAAGGCCGAGCCGGTTTATACGGTCAAGCGATCGCGCTGTTCGAGGCAGATTTCGCGCAGCCAAGCCATTCTATTGTCGTAAGCGACACAATGGCGTTTGCCTACCTGGAACAATCCGCTCAGACTCCGCCAGACCAGCATAGTACGGATGCGGCCCTAGCCTTGCGGCCCTGGGACCTCTACAGCAACACCATCCGATGGCAGATGCTGGTAGCCAGCAACGATGAGCCCGGCGCATCCCTCGTCCGACAAAGGTTGTCCGATTTTCCCTTGGCAGCTATCCATCCTGCTGATGAGCGACTGCTCGACTATGCAGCCAAGGCCATACCTGACCTTTATCGCGCGGGTGTTTGGGATCAAGAGCGGCTGCAGAATGTGGTGGCCTTTCTGGTCTGGCAACACCATGATGCACAGGGTGTGGAAACACTGCTGCATACCTTGGTCGAGCAGTATCCGCAAGATGCTCGCTGGGAACTTTATCTTGGAGAGCTATTTCAGCGTCGCGGCGAGGTGGACAAAGCGATTGCGCGCTACGAGCTGGCTAGCAACAAGGATCCATCGCTGGCGCAGGCAACGCTTAGACTTGGCATGGCGCACGAACAATACAGCGATTTCGAGGCGGCGGCCGGGTGGTATGAGCGCTATCGGGAGTTGGCGCCCGAGGATCTTGCGGGACTGGCTGGGCTCGCCCGCGTGGCACTGGTGTTGAACAGATCTGACGCCGCTACCTTGCGTCAGGAATTGGCGGATGCACTGGATGAGCAGATCGCTGTTGCAGCCCTGCTGGATGTGGCGCAGGCGGAGGTGAACCTCGGTCCCAATCTGTTGCCGGAAGGTGATTTCGAGGTGATGGCGGCCGGCGTGCCCAAAGGGTGGACAACGGCCGATTATGCGACCAGCCGCAGCAACTCGACGCCGACTGCTGCTTTTCTTGCCGGCGCAGACTCACTTATCGCGCTGGAGGCCGGCAATCGCTCGGCACGTATCGATGGTGTGTGGATGCAGCGCCCAGACGATGGCTTGTATGGCCTGGTGGGCTTGCGCGAGCGAGAGCGCGGCACCTACATGATCGACATACAGCCGCAAACGGTTTATACCCTATCGGGTATCTATCGCACCGCAGGGGGAGCCGATCAAGTCTCGGTTTCAGTGGGAAACTCTCGGGTTGGGCTATTTCAGGAACGGCTGCCGCCAACGAGTGAAACATGGCGACCATTTGCATTTGTCGGCTGCCATTCCGGTGCTGACACCCAGCAGATGCAAGTGCTCCTGAGTACCCGGTCAACTGGCCAAGTGTGGTTTGACAATGTTGCGCTACGGCCAGTAGATGTTGATGGTTCGGCTTGTTTCCGCGTTGTCAATACCCAGTAGTTCGGACGACAGGATGCGGAAGTTGGCCCCGAACCTGCAAGTATCAAGCCCATGATTGAAGGTAACGCGATATCAGAGAAACGTCCCTTGGCGACTCTTTCCTTGCGGGTGAACTTCATATGGACTTTTCTGGGAAACACCGTTTACGCAGCATCCCAGTGGGGCGTGCTAGTTATTCTGGCAAAGCTAACTTCGCCGGAAATCGTCGGGCAATTTGCGCTCGGCCTGGCTGTGACAGCTCCGCTGTTGATGTTAGCGAATCTCAATCTGCGAGCTGTTCAGGCCACAGATGCCAGAGATGAGTTTCGCTTTGGTGATTATCTTGGCTTGCGGCTGGTCACCACGACTCTGGCGCTCGTATGCATCCTTGGCGCAGTTCTGGCGATTGGTTATCGTCCAGAAGTAGCTCTTCTCATCATAGTGATCGGCATAGCCAAGGCCTTCGAATCAATCAGCGACATCGTGTTTGGTCTCCTGCAAAAACACGAGCGGATGGACCGCATTGCGATATCCATGAGTCTTAAGGGCCCTCTCTCTCTCTTGACACTGGGAATCCTGCTGTGGGTAACCGGCAATGTCCTGATAGGTGCTGTAGGGATGGCGACTATCTGGTTGGTGATGTTGTTATTGTATGATCTGAGAAATGCTCGCTATTTGAGCGATACAAATCCTATCTTCAGCGGTTCGACGCTTTGGCACCTAACCAAGCTTGCGTTGCCCTTGGGTATCGTCATGATGTTGGTATCTCTGAGCAGTAACGTTCCTCGTTATTTCATCGAACGCCTCGAAGGCGAGCAACAACTGGGATACTTCGCCGCAATGGCTTATCTGATGGTGGTCGGAAATACAGTTGTCGGTGCGCTCGGACAGTCAGCCAGCCCGCGTTTGGCGAAACATTACGCCAGTTCTGATCGCCGTTCATTTCAACGGCTGTTGATCAAGATCGTTGGAGTGGGAACGGTGCTGGGAGTGGCAGGTGTCAGCATTGCTTTGCTTTTTGGCTCACAGATTCTAGCAGTTCTGTATGAGCCTGACTACGCTGCCTACGCCAAGGTGTTTGCGTGGTTGATGTTTGCTGCTGCTCTCAGCTATGTCGCTTCCTTCCTTGGCTATTCGATGACGGCAGCAAGGTATTTTCGTGTTCAACTACCGCTTTTTGCCGTAGTGGTGATCACGTTAACCGCCGCGTGCGCGATTTTAATTCCCATCAACGGCATCGTGGGAGCCGCACAGGCTATGGTCATATCTACCGCGGTTCAGCTTGTCGGCGCTCTTGGCATCAATGTATATGCACTGCGATCGCTGACAAAGCATCGAGCGCAAAAGGGAGCAAGCTATGTCTAAAGCTCCCATACGCGTTTTGCATTGTGTCGGTAGCATGGACCGCGGAGGTGCAGAAACGTGGCTGATGCGAGTCTTGCGGAATGTAGACCGTTCCAATTTTCGACTGGATTTTTGTTGCTTGAGCGGACGCGCAGGTGCCTATGCCTCCGAAATCAAGGCGTTGGGGATGGAAGTTCATTTATGCCCTTTGAGTCGCAACCTTTGGGATTTCAATCAACGGTTTCGCACGATCCTAACTCAAGGGCAATATGATGTGGTACATAGTCATGTGCACTACTTTAGTGGTTATATTCTGCGGCAGGCAAAAATCGGAGGAGTTCCAGGAAGAATCGCTCACAGTCACAATTCATCTGACGGACGATCACTATCTTTCTCAAGATTGGTGTATCGCAAGTGGATGCAAACCTGGATACAGCGTTACGCCAACGCGGGGATTGCTGTGGCACAAGAGACGGCCGTGTCTCTATTTGGTCCCACATGGCAAGATGATTCGCGCTGGAGCATAGTGCGATGTGGGATTGATCTTGCACCATTCATGAAAACCACTGACCGAACACAGGTACTGGCAACCCTAGGACTGCCACTCGATAGTCTGGTGATCGGCCACATAGGGCGCTTCAATGAGCAGAAGAACCATAACTTCCTAGTGAGCCTGGCTTCTGATCTGGTGCGCACCCACCCAGCGGCTGTGTTTCTGCTAATCGGCGATGGGCCTTTGCGCCCGTCCATCGAGCAAAAGATCAGGAATGCTGGCATCGAGTCAAATTTCTATCTAGCTGGCGTGCGAGACGATGTGCCAGATCTATTGAGCACAATGGATGTCTTCGTTATGCCATCCCTGTACGAAGGACTACCTGTGGCCGGATTGGAAGCACAGGCGGCAGGCATCCCTTGTCTGTTCTCTGATCGCATTACCCAGGAGACAGCAATAATCCACGAGACAGTGCGTTTCTTGCCCCTTGATGCGCCGATCTCAATCTGGACACATACCTTGCTCGAACTAGCTGGAGCCAAGCGGGTTGATGCAGCCACTCGGGCAGAAGCGTTTGATCGAACAGGTTTCTCAATTGAACGTTCTGCCAGGCAGCTGTGCGAAATGTATCTCGAGACGTCATCTATCAGGGAGGTTGAGAACGCGAAATGATCGACCACTATCCTAGCAGAATGAATCTCAAGGGTAGAAGGCGAATATCATTCTCGATTACTAGAGGTGCGCTTAGAATTGGGCTGATAATCCTTATCGCTCTGCTCCTCCCGGTGATTTCGAATGTGGAATTCGATCTTGGAGAGGCAGCACGGATGGCTTGGTTTCTTTCTGGGGGCTTGTCGCTGGTGCTGATACTAGTCTTTCAGAGGGTGGAAGGTTTGACATTGCTTTCGCCAGCCATTGCTTATGCTCTGGTTTTTTGGATGTTTCATTTTGGTTTGGTTTTTCCAGCCTCGGTCTTCCCGAGTGTTCTTGATCAATTCGCGCCCTGGGATATCAATTGGCTGTATTACCCCGAAGGCGGCAAAGCCACACTGTTAGCTTTACTCTTCTTGGCAGCCTTCATGTTCGGCATTCTGTTGACGCGGAAGCCGGCAGTATGGGCCGATGTTCGTCAGAACTCGGAGGTTACTGCTCCTGAACTGGTGGTCGTTGGACGCCTGGTGGTTGTTGGCGGTCTCTTGTTAGCCTTTGTCAGCATGCTGCAATTCGGTTTCAACGTCTTCTTTCGGTCCTATGCCGAGTTCTTCCAAATCCACAATACTTTTTCGTGGGCAGTGGTACTGACTGCCTATGGTCACGTTGTCCAATTGGCGGGTGGAAAGCGTGTTCCTACGGTGATTCGCAGCCTGTTCTGGGCTTACATGCCAATTGCCTTCTTAACTTTTGCCGCCGGGGCGCGCACAGCGCCCCTATTCTCTGGAGTGGTTGTCGGTATCGCTTTGAGTCTTAGAGGTTTTCGCCTGCCTAGAGCGGGTTTATGGGTAGCTGCGATTATCCTGCTGCTAGGTATCTCGTTGATACGAGAGACGCGGCAGTATGGTCTCAGCGAGGTGTTGATAGGACAAGAATCAGTCACTGAGTCGAGCCCACTTTCAGGAATCACCGAAATGGGTGGCAGCTTGCGTCCAGTGGCGATGACGGTTCATTATATCGAGGTGGCGCACAATGAACTGCTCATGGGGCAAACTTACGTCTATCCAGTCTGGCGTCAAGTGCAACGCGTCCTAGGCATTTCCCGTTCCGACCCTGAGGCTGACCCCCGCTTCATATCTACCCACATAGGCCGGCTATATTCTGCAGCCATGGGCTACTCGGTAGCTGCTGAAGCATATGTAAATTTTGGATCGTTTGGTGTACTGTTTTTTGCGGTAGTCTGGGGCGCACTCCTAGGAGTGCTTGAACGCCAATCCAACAAGCCCTATGGATTGGCTCTCCTAGGCGCGGTTTTGATACCGATGATGATCAACATACGCAATTCGTTCATTTTTGTTCCGGCCTGGATTTTCTTGGGTGTTCTAGTCCTTCTCTTTGCTCGTTTCATTGTGCGGACACTAATGACGCGACGAAAAAACAGACGTTGGGCTTCAGTCCCAAAATCTAGGGACATGACATAGCCATGAGTGAATCGATCCCGGTTGTTATCACCAGTGAAGTACATTTCTTGGAACACAACGGAGACTTTTACACCGAGACACTCGGCGATTACGCCTTTTGGCAGCGGTATCTGCAGGTGTTTTCGGGCGTTTGTGTCGTCGCCCGTGTTAAGAAGGTGGCCGTTTTGCCCGCTGGTGCGATGCAGGCAAGCGGCGCATCGGTTGAATTCGCTGCCCTGCCCGATTTCGTAGGGCCAGTGGCCGGTGTACGGGTCATACCGCAGTTACTGACATTGACACGGAAGATCGCCAACAAAGATGCCGCCTTCATCTTGCGCGTGCCTGGCGTGGTGAGCACTTCACTCTCTTGGTGGCTTAGGTGGAGGCGTTGGCCATACGCGATCCGCGTTGTAGGGGACCCGGCTCAGAGTCTGAGTCCGGAAGTTCTCCGGAAGTGGTGGACGCACTTCACACGCCCGTTATTTGTTGGAGAACTGAAACGGCAATGCCGCAACGCCAGCGCAGCAGCCTACGTCACTCGGTGGACGCTGCAGCAACGCTACCCCACTGCGGCCGAATTCTCCACGAATTTCTCGGATGTCAATCTGCCAGATTGGCTCTTCTCGGCACCCGCATCAATTGAGGAGAGAATCTCTGATCGTGAAAGATCGGCCGAGGATCACCGTTGGCGTCTGGTCTTCGTTGGCAGTCTAGCCCAGCGCTATAAGGGACTGCATGTTCTTTTGCGGGCAATGCGGATATGCGCTAATGAAGGTCTAACAACAAGCCTCCATGTTCTCGGCGATGGCATCCACCGCGCGGAATATGAGCAGATGACAGCCACTCTCGGCTTGGGCGACCAGGTTAGTTTCTTTGGGCATGTTAATTCAGATCAGGTTTGGCGACATCTACAAGACTCTGATCTCTTTGTCATGCCATCACTCACAGAAGGCTTGCCGCGTGCCATGCTGGAGGCCATGGCCTGCGGCGTTCCTTGCGTTGGTTCGAGCGTCGGCGGAATCCCTGAACTGCTGGACACACAGGACATGGTGCCTCCGGGAGATCCCGTAGCTTTAGCCGTCAAGTTGCATCAGGTTCTTGGGGATGACCAGCGCATGCTGGCCATGGCACAACGGAACCGACAGGTGGCCCAAGACTACGGCGCCGACACATTGCAAAAGAAAAGTATGGAATTCTGGCAATACGTGCTTGACGTAACTTTAGCTCACATGCAACAACAAGCTGTGGAGAAACGATCTCCCGCTCCTATTGAGTAACAGTGTGCGTCATGCCTCAGCGCATACCACGCGGGATCAGCCGCTAATGCGAGTTCTTCATCTAGTAAAAACATCCGATGGAGCGAGGTGGGCTGCATTGCAGGCTCATGTTCTCTCGCAACTTGGCATAGAAGTGCATGTTGCGCTGCCGTCGCCGAGCGGCGAAGCAGTAGCGATGTGGCGTCAAGCGGGCGCGGTTATCCATGTCGTCGAATGCAGCTTGCCCATCAAGTCACCGTGGCTCTTGGCCAGTCGCGCACAGTCGCTCAGAGATCTAGTCTCACTCGTCAAGCCGGACTTAATCCACAGCCACTTCGTGACCACGACGATGATGGCACGATTAGGGCTGGGAGCTAGCCATCCGGTGCCAAGGTTGTTTCAAGTGCCGGGGCCGCTCCATTTGGAGCACTCGTTGTATCGGCGCGCCGAAATCAGCACAGCCGGCCCAAATGATCGCTGGATAGCGTCCAGTGAGAACATCCGCCAGCTCTATTATAAGAGCGGCGTTGCTGCAGATCGCGTATATCTGTCATATTATGGATTCCGTACCGACACCATAACACCGTCTGTTGACGTAAAGCTGCGTGGCCGGTTTGGGATCCCAGATAATGCCAAGGTCGTCGGAAATGTGAACTACATGTATCCCCCGAAGTATTACCTGGCGCAGACTACGGGGATCAAGAGACACGAGGATGTGATTGATGCCTTGGGCCTTGTAGCCCAATCCAGAGACGATGTGTTTGGTCTGTTGGTGGGGGGGCAGTGGGGAGGCAAGACCTCCTACGAAAGCCGCCTCCATGTCCGTGCCGAGCGTGTCGCCAAGGGACGCATCAAATTCGCAGGTCGGGTCTCGCCTCAGGATGCACTCGCCTTGTGGGGTGAATTCGACTGCGCGGTGCACGTACCGGTGTCGGAGAACTGCGGTGGCGTAGTTGAGCCCCTGGCCCACGGCGTGCCTACGATCGCCAGCAGAGTCGGCGGTTTGCCGGAGGTTGTGGTCGATGGTATAACGGGCTGGCTGGTGCCGGCAAAGTCCCCAAGGATGCTGGCTGAGTTGATCCTGCGCTGCATCGACGACCCCGTTGAGGCCAAACGCCGGGCCAACAGGGGACGCCAGTTGGTTTTGACGATGTTCGATGTGCGGCGGACTGCGGCGGAAGTGGCACAGATATATGAACATGTATTGAATCCGGCCTTCCCTTGGCCGCAGGAGTTCAACCCAAAGCAGTTTCTCAATAGGAAGAACAACGAAATAACCTGAGGCATGGTCATGGCTCTTTATCTGGTTACTGGTGGCGCTGGTTTTATTGGAAGTAACTTGGTGGCAGCGTTGCTCGCACAAGGACATAAGGTCCGTGTGCTTGACAATTTCTCTACTGGCAGGCGCGAGAATCTTAATTCCTACGCAGAAAGAATAGAACTGATCGAGGGCGACCTGCGCAGCTATCAGATTGTCCAAGAAGCAGTTGCCGGCACTGACTTTGTTCTTCATCATGGCGCGCTTCCCTCTGTGCCGCGTTCAGTACGTGACCCGATTACCACCAATGAAGTCAATGTTGCAGGGACTCTTCACGTACTGCAAGCCGCACGGAATGCGGGCGTTAAGCGCTTGATCTACGCCTCGTCCTCATCGGTTTATGGAGACAATCCAGAGCTCCCGAAGCGGGAGACGATGCGGCCCAATCCGATTTCGCCGTATGCCGTTTCGAAGCTGGCCGGAGAACAGTACTGCCATAGCTATTGGCGCGTCTATGGGTTGGAAACAGTGTGTCTGCGATATTTCAACGTCTTCGGACCAGGACAAAACCCAGACCTTATTTTTGCGCAAACAGCGACGGTCTCTATTCTAAGACGCCCGTCTGCGGGCTGACGATGCAAACAGGCGACATTTCTAATCGTC
>DAOUBX010000281.1:0-4739 GCA_034432445.1 Anaerolineales bacterium | reverse complement strand
CTCCGACCGTGCCCGCCGCGCTTTCATTGACGGTTGTGCGCCGACGCGCATGGGCATCTGGTTTGCAAACGTGTCTGCGCAGCCAACCTAGCTCGCAAATCGCCTACAAATGCCCGGCACCTGAGCAGTTACGATTCGCCGGTGTCTTCGCTTGTGCGTAAACGCCACTCGTGTTACAATTGGGCCAGTTTGACACACTGCGTCATAACCCGGTGGCCCACGGTTGGTGGTCACTTGGCGGCGTCACTCACAGGAGGCATCAGCGATGTTAAGCTTCGAGTTCAACGATGAACAGCGTATGCTGCGCGACCTGGCTCATCAGTTCGCCGAGAAGGAAATCGTTCCGGTCGCCGAGCATTACGACACGAGCGACGAGTATCCTTGGCCCATCATCAGGAAGGGCTTCGACCTGGGCCTGATGAACTTGAACATCCCCGAGGAGTACGGCGGCCCTCACACCTCCGTGCTGGAAGAGTGCATCGTCAACGAAGAATTGGCCTGGGGCTGTTCCGGCATTCAGACCGCAATGATGCTGAATAGCCTGGCGGCCTGGCCCATTATCCTGGCCGGCAATGAGGCGCAGAAGTCAAAATACCTCGGCGAATGGATGATGGACAATCGCAAGATGTCGGCCTACGGCTTGACCGAGCCCAACGCCGGCTCTGATGTAGCAGGCATCAAGACCACCGCTGTGCGCAAGAACGGGGCTTACATCCTCAACGGCAGCAAGACGTGGATCACCAACGCGCCCATCGCCGACTTCTTCGTCATCTTCGCGAAGACCGACCCGGCGGCGCGCCACCGCGGCATGTCAGCCTTCATCGTGGAGCGAGGCTGGCCCGGCCTGACCACCGGCAAGCCCATCCATAAGATGGGCCAGCACGCAGCCTGGACCGGCGAGGTGTTCCTCCAGGACGTGGAGGTGCCCGCAGAAAACCGGCTGGGCGAGGAAGGCCAGGGCTTCATGATCGCCATGCAGGTGTTCGATCGCAGCCGGCCGGGCGTGGCCGCGGCCGCAGTAGGCGTGGCGCGCCGGGCCATGGAAGAAGCTGTGCGCTACGCCGGTGAGCGCTACGCCTTTGGCAAGCCCATTGGCGTCAACCAGGGCGTTAGCTTCATGTTGGCCGACATGGCCATGGGCATCGAGGCGGCGCGCTTGTTGACACATAAAGCAGCCTGGCTGATCGATCATGGGTACCCCAACGTGAAGGAAGCTGCGTTTGCCAAGGCTTTTGCCGCCGACGTGGTGATGAAGACCACAACCGACGCTGTGCAAGTGTTTGGCGGCTACGGCTACAGCGCCGAGTATCCGGTGGAGAAGCTGATGCGCGATGCCAAGATCTATCAGATCTACGAAGGCACCTCCCAGATTCAGCGTGTGATCATTGCCCGCGAGCTGACGAAGTAAGCCGGGCCACTCGACACCTTGCTAACACCAACAACCGAGAGCGCAGCAGGCCGGCCTGCTGCGCTCTCGTATTTCTCCTGAGGCTTGTCGGCACGGCAAATGAAAGCCAGCCTACCCAGGGATAGGGTAACTGCTGATACAATGGTGGCACTTCCACCCCACGCCGTAAGGAGGCCTCATGAACAACCGACGCCGCTCGCGCCACATTGCTTGGCGGCTCACCCTCTTTCTGCTTCTCGCCTGGCTGGTGAGTGCCTGTGGCGGGACCGGTGAGCAGGCGCCCGCCGTGGCTACTGCTGCGGCAACGGCCACAGAGCCGCCTGCGCAGACGGCAGCGCCAGCCAATACACCGACTGCACTGCCTGCGCCGGCCGTCTTGCCCACCGCCACCGCCGACTCAGCGGCAGAAGCTCAATTGTCCGCCCCTGATACACCGCCACCTGCAACCGCTGCCCCTGCGCCCACCGCCACGGCGGCCGCAACAGCCACAATGGGCCAGACTGCTGAGGGACTCTATTTCCGCGGCAGCCCCGATCCTGCGGCTCTAACCGTCGTCGATTACTCGGATTTCCTCTGAGGGGCCTGCCGTGGATACGTGCTATCCACTGAGCCGCAGGTGATCGCCAACTACGCTGATACAGGGAAGATCCGCTACGTTTACTATCCTATGCTCGACCACGGTCCCACCCAGAAGACGTACGAGGCTGCAGAGTGCGCCGGCGCGCAAGGGGCGGAATACTTCTGGGCCATCCATGATCTGTTTTACGCCGAGCAGAGCCGATTGTTCAGCGCCAACAGCGATCTGTACGTCGAATTTGCTCAGCGGGCCAACGTGCCTGACCTGGGGCAGTTCCGCGGGTGTCTGGAGAGCGGCCAGTTTGCCGCCAAAACGATTGAGCTAGATCGCGTGCGCCGGGCCAATGGCATCCGCTTGCGGCCATCCTTCTTGATCGGCGCGCAACTGATCCCAGGCGCGCAGAGCTACGCCCAACTTTCACAGTTGATCGATGCTGCGCTGGTCACCCCCCAACGGTGAATAGGCAACCAATACGACGAGGCGGACCCGATGGTATCGGATCCGCCTCATCTTTAGGTTGATATCAGGTTGTCTGCAGTGTCTGGGAGGCTCCCACATCCTCCGTAACCCGTGCGGGAGCCGGGGAGAGGGATGTCAACTACACCGGCAGCTCAGAGCAGGCCGCTGCGGTGTGACGTCCTTACCGCACACACAGGATCTGGCCGACCCGAATGTAGTTGACGTTGGCGATGCCGCTGACCTGCGCAATGGCCTGCACCGACGTGCCGAAGCGGCGGGCGATGCTGCTCAGGTTGTCGCCAGGCTGAACCTTGTAGGTCTGCTGGCAGCTCAACTGAGGCTGCGAGCCGCCGGCGCCGGGGAGCGGCGGGTCCTGCACGTTGGTGAAGTTCACCACAGCGCCGGTGTAGTCCGGGGGCACGGGATAGGGGAACTTCACCCGCACGCACTTGGGCGATACAGGGATCCAGTTGTCCCGCTCTTCCTCGCACACCTCCACAGTCGCGCCAGGGAAGGCGATACCGGCGCTCTTGAGCTGATCCTCCGAGAACCAGTACTCACCAAAGGCGTTGGTCACCGTCGAGGTGGTGTAGGTAGTGCCCACCAGCGTAGCCGTGATCTTCCAGCCCGCCAGCCCTAAACCGCCGGCCGGGCCAGTCCACACCTGGTAGATCTTCTTGCCGTGGATGGTCAGCTCGCCGCTGATCTCCTCGTTTTCGAAGAGCACCGAGGCGGTTTCGCAGTTGCGCAGCACGACCGTCTGGGGGTTGGCGCTCACAGGCTTCCAGCCCACTTGCACATGTTCCTTGACAGTGTAGACGCCAGGGTACAGTTTGTCGAAGATCACCCGACCCGCAGCGTCCGTGGTCTTCGTCACCGGGTAGATGGCGCCGTCGGCGCGGCTTAGCGTGATGTTCCAGCCGGCCAGCGGGCCCAGCCAGATCAAGCCGCCGTTGGCGTCCTTGCCCAGGCCATGCTTCTCCACCACGATCTTGCCCGTGCACACGGGCTCGCGGTTCTTGAAGACCACCGGATCGGTAGCGCCGGGAGGCGCGTATTGGTCAAGAGTCAGCTGGATGGTGGGCGGCGTGATCGGCTGCCACCCCGGCTTCACTTTTTCTGTCACCAGCCACGTACCGGGCGTGACCGTGAAGACGGCGCTGCCGCTGGGGTCCGTGGTCTTGGTCTGGGCTTTGACGAAGGGATCCTTCACGGGGGTGAAGGTGATCGTCCAGCCCTCGCCAGGGGTCACCGTGCCATCGAGCTTCTCTTCCCACTTGATGGCCGTAATGTCGAAGAGCCGGCGGATCTTGAAGACGATGCGATAGCAACCGTCTTTTTCCACCAACGTGGTCGGGATCATCTCGGCCACACCGTTGCGCTCGGCTTCCGGCACGATGCCGCTCCAATCGGTGGGCAAGGGCAGCTTGAAGGCCCAGTCGCCGGGAGTTAGATTTTCGAATTTGAAGTAGCCATTGCTGTCCACAGCGGCCGTCACAACGGCGCTGCTGGCGTAATGGGCTTCGACAACCAGGCTCGGATCGGTCCGCGTGCCGTCTACAGGCACCTCGCGGTGGTTGATTACGTAGCCGTCGACACAGATGGTCCCTTTGATGGGACTGGAGTCAGCGCTGTTGGTAGCGTGCGCCTGGCTGACGCTGCTCAACGTGATGAGCAGGCCCAGCGCAATGAGCACGGATACGATCAGCATACGGTTCTTGGGCAGCATTGTAGTCATCGATGTACTCCTTGTGGTAGGTCCATGGGTCTTTGGCCCACGGTATTGCAGAAGCTGGATCATTATTTGTCCCAGCTGCAGACTCTCAACCTTTGGCCGGCGCACAACCGGCCGGCGCTTAGCGGCTAGGCACCTGCACCTGCTGGCCGATGAACAGCCAATTGGGGTTGCGGATGTCGTTAGCCGTCATCAGCGCCTGCACAGTCGTGCCATAGCGCTGGGCGATGCCGCTCAGCGTGTCGCCGCGCTGCACCCGGTAGGTCGTCGTTGAAGCTGCGATGGTCGGGTCAGGCTGCGCCGCAGTGGCAGCATCGTTGGCGCTGGCAGTCGTGTTGGACTGCGCCGGCGTAGCAGCATGAGCAGCCGTTGAGGTGGCCACGGAAGCTGCCGGGATCGCGGCCGCGGCTGGCGGATCGGGGATGCACAGCCACTGGCCGACGTAGATCAAGTTGGGATTGCTCAGGCCGTTCTTGGCCATGATCGCCGCCACCGACGTGTTGTAGCGGGCAGCCAGGGCTGACAGCGTGTCCCCACGCACGACCTGGTACCACACGTCA
>DAOUBX010000280.1:0-3994 GCA_034432445.1 Anaerolineales bacterium | reverse complement strand
CTCCGACCGTGCCCGCCGCGCTTTCATTGACGGTTGTGCGCCGACGCGCATGGGCATCTGGTTTGCAAACGTGTCTGCGCAGCCAACCTAGGTCGCAAATCGCCTACCAATGCCCGGCACCTGAGCAGTTACGCTCTGCGCCTCATTCACCGCGCAGAATATGGGTGATGATGGTTGCGCCGCTGCCACCGATGTTCTGCGTCATGCCAATATCGGCATGGGGCACCTGATTGGGCCCGGCGAGGCCCTGCAGTTGCTGCACAGCTTCGACCACCTGGTAGACGCCGGTGGCGCCCACCGGGTGACCGCGCGCCTTCAGCCCGCCCATGGTAGCAATCGGAATGCGCCCCTCGATCGTGATCTCACCCTCTTGCGCCAGACGCACCCCGCGGCCGCGCTCGGCAAAGCCGTTGGCCTCGAGCGAGAGCGCCGCCATGATTGTGAAAGCGTCGTGTAGCTCGAAGAAATCCACGTCGGCCGGTGAGATGCCGGCCTGGCTGTAGGCCTTCTGGCTGCTCAGCCAGGCCGCCTCGAGCCAGGTGGGGTCGCGGCGATCGTGGATGGCCAGCCGGTCGGTGGCGACGGCCGAGGCGAGGATGCGCACCGGTCGGCGGCCGTTGCTGAGGGCGCGCGCCAAAGGTTCAGATGCCAGCACAACCGCCGCCGCGCCGTCGCAGATAGGCGAGCTGTCCATCAGGTTGATGGGATCGGCGATCATGGCCGCCTTGCGGTAGGTGTCGAGCGTGATCGGCTCGGGAAACATCGCATACGGGTTGCCCGCGGCGTTGTGGTGCGCGTTGACGGCAAAATAGCCAAACGCGCCGTGGGGGATGTCGTACTCGTACATGTAGCGCCGCATGAGCAGAGCGTTGAGCGCCACAAACGACACCCCCTCCGCGGCCTCGAACTCCTGATCGGCCGCCATGGCCAGCGCCGCCGTGGTCACGCTGCCGACCGTGTCGGTCATCTTCTCGACGCCGCTGACGATCACCACGTCGTGAATGCCGCCAGCCACCGCGTTGTAGCCCACGCGCAACGCAGCGCCGCCTGAACCACATGCCGCCTCGACTTTCATCGCCTCGATCCCGTGCAGGCCCACGAAGTCGGCGATCAACGCGCCCAGGTGCTCCTGGCCAACTAGCTCGCCGGAGAGCATGTTGCCGACGTACAAGGCGTCGGCGCGCTCGATGTTGGCATCGCGCATGGCAGGTATGATCGCATCGTGAGCGATATGGCGCAGCGAGCGCTCCCACTGCTCACCCACGACTGTCTGCCCGATGCCGATGATGTATACAGGTCTCATACGTTTCGTTCCTCTTTCCTGCCCTATTTCATCAGCAGCTTGCTGCGGAAGCGCGCATAGGTAGCGTAATCGATCACGGTGCGCCGCGCAATGTAATCGCGTGTGCGCGGCGCCAAATCGCGCACCTGATCGATGCGCGCAGTGACCTCGATGGAGAAGGCATCGCTGCCGGCCCCGGAGCCAAACGATACCACCAGGATGCGGTCGCCCGGCCTGGCTTCGTCCAGCACGGCGCTCAGCCCGACCAATGACGCGCCGGCATAGGTGTTGCCGATGACCGGCACCAACAGACCCGTCTCGACTTGCTGCGGCTTGAAGCCCAACATCTTGGCGGCCCGCTGGGGGAACTTGGTGTTGGGCTGATGCAGCACCACGTGGCGATAGTCGCTGGGCTTGCGCCCCATCTCCTCCATCAGCATACGAGCTGCACTGGTGACGTGTTGGAAGTACGCGGGCTCGCCGGTGAAGCGCTGGCCGTGGCTGGGGTAGTGCATGTGGGCGCGACGCCAGAAGTCTGGCGTGTCGGTGACGTAAGAGAGCGACGCCTCGAACACGGCCAGGCTTTCCTCGGCCGGGCCAACCAGCATCGCCGCGCCGCCGGCCGCTGCCGTGTATTCCAGGGCATCGCCAGGCCGACCTTGCGCCGTGTCCATGCCGATGCTCAGGGCGTAATCGGCCATGCCAGAGCCGACAAAGCCGATCGTGGCCTGCAGAGCCTCGGTGCCGGCTTTGCAGGCGAATTCCCAGTCGGCCGCCGAGGTCAAGGGAACGATGCCCAACGCCTCGGCCACGATGGTGGAGGTGGGCTTGACAGCGTATGGGTGCGACTCGCTGCCCACCCATACGGCGCGAATGCGCTGGGGATCGATGCGCGCCCGCGCCAGCGCGTTGCGCGCCGCCTCGATCGACATGGTCACCGTGTCCTCGTCCAGGCCGGCGACCGCCTTTTCCTTGATCGGCAAGCTATCGAGCCGGCCGCTCCAGACCCGCGCCACCTCAGCAGCCGGCAAGCGATAGCGCGGCACGTAGGCGCCATAGCCCACCAGCCCAACCGGCCGCAGAGGTCGCAAGAGATGGCTATTGTTGTTCGTTGGCATGTGAAATCTCCACTAGAGCTTTGTTCTGTTTTCGCTCAGTTTTGTAGCTCGGCGATGAGCTCGAACGCGCGCGCGGCGCGTATTTGGCCCTCGGCGGTCATCTGTGCCGCGATGCGTTCGACTTGGTCAGCCGGCGCGCCGGCTGCCAGCGCCACCTGGCGGGCATGCAGCGCCATGTGCCCGCGCTGGATGCCCTCAGCCGCCAGAGCGCGCAGCGCAGTGAGGTTCTGCGCCAGCCCTACGGCGGCAATCACTTCGGCCAATTCGCGCGCCGAGCGCACGCCAAGGATCTTCAGCGCAACCTGGGCCGTGGGGTGGACCTTGGTGGCGCCGCCGACGATGCCCACGGCTAACGGCAGCTCGATCCGTCCAACCAGGCTCGGCCGGCCCGCAGCGTCGCTTTCCACGTGCCAATCGGTCAAAGCGCGGTATTGCCCGCTGCGCGCCGCATAGGCATGGGCGCCGGCTTCGATGGCTCGCCAATCGTTGCCGGTGGCGATCACCACAGGATCGATGCCGTTCATGATGCCCTTGTTGTGGGTCGCGGCCCGATAGGGATCGGCCCAGGCAAAGGCATTGGCAGCGGCGATGCCCTGTGCTACCTGCTCGCCGCTGAAGCCCTCCGTGGTGAAGGCGTCAGCGGGGATACGGCAGGACGCCCACGCCAAGCGCCGATCGGTCAAATTGCTCAGGATGCGCAGATTCGCTCGCCCACCCGTGAGCGATTCGAGCAAGGGAGCCGCCGCCTCGGCCGCTGTGTTGACAGCGTTGGCGCCCATGGCATCGCGGCAGTCGATCAGCAGATGCACGATCAACATGGGGCCAACAGGCGTGTCGGGCAGTTGGCGCACCTCGACCCCGCGTAGACCACCACCCAGCCGCGTGATGCTGGGATGCAACGGCGCAAGCAGGCTGGCGAGCTGGGCCTCGGCGGCTTGGACGGCTTCGGCGGCAGCTTGCAGATCGGGCACGTCGAGCAGTTGCACTTGACCGATCATGATCGGCTCGCTGCTGCCGGCGTTGAAGCCACCGCCCGCCCTGGCCAGGCGCGCCGCATTGCTAACTGCGGCGATCACCGACGGCTCCTCGACCACCATGGGCACCAGATAGTCGCGACCGTTGATCAGAAAATTGACGCCTACGCCCAGAGGCAGGGCAAACAAGCCGATGACGTTCTCGACCATGCGCTCGGCTTGGTCGACGCTCAGCCCTTGCCGCAGAGCCTCTTGTTCGGCGGCGCTGAGCTCTGCCCATTCCGCCACGAGGTGCAAGCGATCGGCCAGCGGCCTCTGGAAAAAGCCCGGCAAGCGCGAGGATGTGCGAGTCTGAACCATGCGTACACCAAACTCCTGAGCTACGGAAGTGCAATGATCGGTGCAACCGCCGAATCCTTGCAACCGGCTTGCAGCTAAAGCTGGCGCCGTCACGCCCAACATAAAAACGCTCTGCTCTCCCGATGGGATCGCAAGCGTCCAAAGATGTGCGCAACGACACGAATACCTTTTCTAGTAACTACTCAGCCATAGGTGCCGAGCATTTGGATTCTGGTTTGCAAACGTGTCTGCGAAGCCAACCTAGGTCGCAAATCGCCTAC
>DAOUBX010000279.1:0-2220 GCA_034432445.1 Anaerolineales bacterium | reverse complement strand
GCACTTAAGGCTGCGCTGGCCAGGGCGTCTGCAGAGCCGGCTCAAGCTGGAAACCGGTCGCAAGTGCCCGGCACCTGAATAGTTACCTTTTGACAATCGTTTGGCGCCGCATTACAATCCAGGCCGTGAAAAGCAGCTATCTCGACCGCATCAGTATTGTCGCTTGGGTGGTGACCGTGACCCTGGCCGCCAGCGCTCTCCTTAGCCTGCCAGAACGTGGCGCTGCGATCGCCGTGGGTGATGTTACGTTTAGGCTGCCTTTGCCCGCTTCTACGCTCTTCCCGATTCTGCTCATAGTGCTGGTCGGATCGGGCACAGAAGCTGTTGTTCGCGCCCACCCTTTGGCCGATCAGGGTCGGTTGCGCTTGACGGTGCGCTTCTGGGCGTTGCCCGTAGCCTTGACATTGATTGCGCTGATGGTGCAGCCGCTGGCGCCCTCTGTTCTGTATTGGGTGGTCGGTCTGCTGGCTTTTGCGCTCATCCTGGCGGGGGTGTTGGCCATTCTTTACTTCAGCCTGGACGTGACCGCCGTAGGCTATCGCCGGGCGCGTGCGCTGCTCAACCTGGTTTGCTACGCCATCGCTTTGCTGCTCTTCTTGCTGATTCCATCGCACTGGAGCAACCTGGCGCGCAGTCCGGTGTTGGGCGCTATCAGCTTGTTGCTGGCGCTAGAGCTCCTGCGCGGCACGCAGTTGGGCGGCCGGCTGGTGGGCATGTATGCAGCTATCGTGGCTCTGGTGGTGGCCGAGGTGGCGGCCGTCCTGCCGTTCCTCGGGGTCAGCGCGCTGACGGGCGGGCTGTTGTTGCTCCTGCTTTTCTACTTGCTCGTGGGTTTGGCCTGGCAAAGCCTGATGCGCCGCCTCGATCGCCGCGTGGGGCTGGAGTTCGCGTTGGTTGGCTGTGTCAGCCTCGTGTTGATCCTGTTATTCGTGCCCTAGCGCTTGGTCACGCAGGGGGCAGCGGGGGTCAACCGGCTCTAGCGCAGTGGTCATACTGAGCAAGGAGCGCCTCTGGCCGGTTGCGGTACAGCGTCCATGGCGTTGCACCACTGACCACCGCCGACAGCGCTTCGCTGAGCGCCTGGTTGGCAGGGGTGCGGACGCCCAGGTGTTGCCCCGCGCTGACCACGGCGCCGTTCAGCCATGCTACCTCTGAGCGACCCTTGTTGTGTGCCAGATCCAGATAGAGGGATGGCATCTTGCCGCCGCGGCCGCCGCTCACAAAGCGGCGCATCGGTCTGGTCAGCCAGCGCACAGGGAGGTGACGCAGGAAGGGCCTGAGCAAAGCCAGCGGATAGCCACCCAGGTTGACCAGCCGGCACCCCAGGCCGTCCATCACGTGCATCGCCTCGCGCCACGCCGCGATCTCCAGCTTGACCAGCGCCGGATGCGCCCAGACCTGCGCCGGTGTCCACCCCAACAGCGCGCACGAAGCGTTGCAAAGCAGGTTCATCACCAGTTTGGTCCACTTGAGACTGCGCCAATCGTCGTAACGACGGGTTTGGAAGCCGGCTTGCGCAAACCATGGCGCAACCGTTGCTGCCAACGAGGGATCGACCTGCGACTGGGGCGCTATATCGGCCAGACCAAGGCGTCGGCTCGGCCGTTCGAGAACGACGTAGCCCGGCTCAGGAGTGACCACGGGTGTCGTGATGGCGCCGGCTAGGACGCGCGTCGGCCCCAAGGCAGCGATCAGCGTGTCCTCGTTGCCGACGCCGTTCTGGACTGTCAAAACGGGCGGTGGGTCTGACGTTGCCGCAAGCAGTTCGGCCACGGCCGGCACCGTGTCGTAGCTCTTCACGGCCAGCACGGCCAGTCCATAGCCCGCTCCTGCGGCAAACGCCTCGGCCAACGACGTGACGACCTCGATGTGGCGCACAGCCTGGACATTGGCGTCAACCCGCAGGCGCAAACCATGCTGGCGAATAGCTGCGGCGGCGCTGGCGCGGCCGGCCAGCGTGACCGGCCGCCCGGCTTGCGCCAGGCTGGCGGCAATCAAGGAACCGATGGCGCCGGCTCCGATCACAAGAATACGGTCGTTCATGAGTGCGGCAATGAAGGGACTGTGCAGGGAGCACAGCAGGTTGCCGGTCATTTTAGCACAAGGATTGCATCTTTTGTAATCTGATCGGTAACTGCTCAGGTGCCGGGCATTTGTAGGCGATTTGCGACCTAGGTTGGCTTCGCAGACACGTTTGCAAACCAGAATCCAAATGCCCGG
>DAOUBX010000278.1:0-5785 GCA_034432445.1 Anaerolineales bacterium | reverse complement strand
GCACTTAAGGCTGCGCTGGCCAGGGCGTCTGCAGAGCCGGCTCAAGCTGGAAACCGGTCGCAAGTGCCCGGCACCTGAATAGTTACGTTGCGAGAACCAAGGCGACATACTCGCAATGCCTAAGCGTTTGCATGCCCCCAGGTGGTGCACCCGTTCAGGCTCGGGCCGACACCACTGCCTTTCGCCGACATCGTTGATTTGCTACCTTGCTGCATCATGTACCGTTGAATAGACGGCAAAGTGCCTAATTTGTGCCTGATTTCTAGCAACAACATTATAAGAAAAGTAGAGCGAATTGCAAGCTAGAGGCACACACTTCGTTGGTGGACCGGTTGGGGGCCCAGGGCTTTTGCTGAATCGGAGCGATGGGGTATAATCTTGACGCTGTGACGACACCATCACGATCGATCAGGAAAGCATTGCTATGCCAGTGTATGAGTATCTTTGCCAAGCCTGCGGCCTGCGCTTCGAGAAAGTGCAGAGTTTCAGCGCTACTCCATTGACCGAGTGTCCTAGCTGTGGCGGTTCGGTCCATCGCGTCATCCAGCCGGTGGGAGTCATTTTCAAAGGATCAGGCTTTTACGTCACAGACAATCGAGGCAAGTCATCGACGATGCCCACCACCAAGCGCGATGGCGACAAGAGCTCCGCCGATACTTCGTCGAGTCCAACAGCTGAGACCACGAAAGTCAGCCCAGCGAAGGACTCGTCTGCTGACTGAGCCTCAGCGCTCGAAGCATGCAAGAAGCCCCACGGACGTGGGGCTTCTTGCATTCCCTGGGCAGGTGTATAGCTTGCCTAGCACATCCTGGCCGTTTGACCTGCTGACGTCATAGCTGGAAGCTGCCATTGGCGGCGACCACTTTGTAGGAAAAATTCGTAACGAACGCCAATAGCCGGTCGCGCAACGCCTTCCACTCGCTGCTTTCCAGGATGCGATTCATGGTCTCAAGGTCGGTGGTCACTCCGCCCGTCAAGATCTGCGGCCCGGCGCCGTACACAGTGTACCACGCCTCGGTGGGCTGCAGCCCTAGCCGCATGAGGCCTGGAGCGAACTCGCGCACGATGAACTCGAAATAGGCTTGCTCGCGACCGCTCTTGATGTCCCAACTCATTAGCAATTTCATCATCATGGAGCGAGACTCCTTTCATGCCGGCCATCAGAAGACTGCAAATAGAATACCAGCGATAGGCCGATTCGGCAAGTTCGTCCGACACCAGCAGCGGCTGCCTACGCCGGTCAATTTGACAGCCTGCGACCGGTCTCTTACAATCAGGTTTGGCGCACAAGCTGCTGCGTGAACCGATTCGTGGGCTTGGTTGTGAAAAGTGCGCTGTGTATTGGTGAGCGATTTAGCGACGAACAGGCGTGTAGAGGAGATTTGCATGCAGGCAAGCGTGCCGCAGTCGAACCAGCGTTTTGTGATTCCGGGGGTGTGGATCAGCGCTTTCTTGATGTTGGTCATCTTGCTGTCCTTGGTCATCTCACTGGTGACTGCGGACTGGACCGATGGTATGAGCCTCCTGGGACCAATCGTGCTCGGCGGCTTTGCTTTGGGGATGTTGATGAGCCTGAGCCGCTGGTCCGGGGTGTTTCCGGTGTTGCACAGCCTGATCACGGGCACAGCCTGGGTAGCCTACTGGATCAGTCGCGCGCCGCAAGTCCCCGCTGAACTGCAGGGGGCTGATCGGGTCGGCTTCCTCGCGGAGAGTTTTGTCCAATGGCTGCTCTTGCTGTTTGGCGACGCTCCGGCGCGCAGCAACCTGGTCTTCTTGCTCGAGCTGGGCTTCTTGCTGTGGTGGCTGGGATATCTGGCAGCGTGGGCCGTCTTTCGCGAGGGAAGAGTTTGGCGCGCCATTATTCCCATCGGCTTGATCCTGCTGGTCAACATGTATTTCGGGCCGCCGGGATTGCAGCTCTACTTTGCCGTGTTCGTCGTGTGCGCGCTCTTGCTGGCTGTGCGCAGCTTCTTGGCCGAGCAAGAGCTCACCTGGCGTTACCTGCGCGTGCGCTACGCCGAGGACATTCAGATTGATTTCCTGCGCGATGGGCTGATCTTCGCCTTGGTTGTCGTGTTGCTGGCCACGTTCCTGCCCAATGCGGCAACCAGCGCCACCCTGCAGGAACAGCTCCAACCCTTGCGTGAGCCGTGGACGCGGGTGCAAGAAGAATGGGGCCGCTTGTTCAGCTCGCTCAACTACCAGGCCGGCGTCGGTCGCCCGGCTTTCAGCGACTCGCTCACTCTCGGCGGACCCCGCAACCTCGGCGACACGGTGATCATGGACGTCAAGAGCAATGCGGGCCGCTATTGGCGTGCCGTGGCCTTTGACACCTACACCGGCCGGCGTTGGCTCAGTACCGCCGATGCCACGCAGCCCATCGATTTCGGCACCCACGTCAACACCCCGCGCTTCGAAGCCCGCCGCGAGTTCACCCAGACGATCACGATCTATCAGCCGGCCGGCGGGGTCTTGTTCGCTGCATCGCAGCCGCTGCGTGTCAGCCTCGGCGCAACCGCCGATCTGGTCATCGTGGAGGAGACCGCGGGCGAAACGCCGCCGGTCGCCGAGATCACCATGCTACATCGCCGCGGCCCTGATCTGCGCGACGGCCAAACGTACCTCGCTGTCAGTTCGCTGGCCGAGGCCACGGTTGAGGATTTGCAGGAGGCCGGGGATGACTATCCCCCCTGGGTTACCCAGCGCTACCTCGACCTGCCCTCGTCGGTCCCCCAGCGCGTGCGTGATTTGGCCGTCGAGGTCACCGCCAACGCAACAAATGCTTTCGACAAAGCTACGGCCATCGAACAGTTCCTGCGCACCTACACCTACAACGACCAGATCGAGGCGCCGCCGCCTGGCATGGACGCCGTCGATTATTTCCTGTTCGAGAGCAAGGCCGGCTATTGCGACTACTACGCCAGCGCCTTTGCCGTCATGGCGCGCGCGGTGGGCATACCGGCGCGCGTCTCGGCCGGCTATTCCCAGGGTGAGTACAACAACGAAGTAGGCGCGTATCGCGTGTTGGAGAGCAACGGCCACTCCTGGCCCGAGGTCTTCTTCCCCGGTTACGGCTGGGTCGAGTTCGAGCCGACGGCCAGCGAGTTGATGATCACGCGTCCCTATCGCGACAAGGAAGACGAGCAAGCCACGCCCACAACGACACCGGCGGCGCCTCCCCCGCGCAACAACGAGCTGGCGGAGCGCGATTTCGAACCGGAGGAAACCAGTGCTCCCGATGCTACCGTTGAGACGACGACCCGCCGCTATGTGGTAGTTGGCCTTTTGGCGGCGCTCGTGATTGTTACGACTGCGCTCTTCCTCCTGCTGCGTCCCGCGCAGCGGCGTGCGCAGCGCCTTTTGGTCGACCCCGAAGCAGTTGGCAAGCTATACGGTCGGCTTGTGCAATGGGCGCAGCGGTTGCGACTGCCCTTGCTGGCCAGTCAAACCCCTCACGAGCATGCCGAGATCTTCGCACAAGCCCTGCCCGAGGGACGCTCGGCCATCGCGTCCATCACCGATCTCTACGTGCTGGAGCAATACAGCCCGCATCCGCCTGACCCTGACACGCGGTCGCAGGCCGTCGCGGCATGGCTTGGCCTGCAGCCCCTGCTGCGCAAAGCCTGGATCAAGGTGCGCATTGGGCCGCTGGGCCGACTGTTGCGCAAGCCCGACCCCCGCTAGTTCCGCACTCGCTCATCTTGGGACCCGCAGGGCCTCAGCCCGCACAATGGTTGAGACCCCGCGGGTCTTTTTTTTTCCAACCCTTGGGCCTTGGGCGTCGGCGAGACGCGGGCAAAGACGCTGCTGAGACGCTGCGCAGATGCGGGGGAGATATTCTGCTGCCAGCGTAGATCCCAGACAAAGCGTCCGGCGTCTACGGCTGAGCAGTCACCTCAAGGGTCGGGCGCGTAGCCGCATTCCACTACATAACAACTACGAAAGGTCTCTATGGCTGAGCCGGCGCTGACTACCCAGTCGTTCATCGTCAAGATTTGGCTCGAAGAGACCCTAGAGGAAGCCGGTCAGATCCGCTGGCGTGGTCATATCACCCATGTTCCCAGCGGAGACCGACGATATGCGCAGACTTTGGATGACCTTGTGGCGTTCATCGAGCCGTATTTGTTGCAACTGGGCGCTCGGTCCGGCCTAGGCGATCGGCGCACCCAGCGATGACGGCCTAGTACGTAGCATCTGCTGTGGCTTGACGACGGCGATGAGGAGACGATGGCGAACTATCGTGCCATAGGCGCCGTGTGTGAGGCGGTGGTGCGGCTGTTGCAACAGTCGTGGCGACCGGAAGTGTTCGACGGCACCAATCTACAGTTCCGAGTCTATCGCACCAAGCACTTCGACGCGCCCATGGACGTGGGCGTCTCTTTGTTCCTGTACCGCGTCCTGGTCAACAATACGGTGCGCACTCCGCCGCCTCGGCCGGTGCCACCACCCCCGCCCGGCCGCCAACGCCGCCCGCTGTTGCCTTTGGACCTGCATTTCCTGCTGACACCGTGGGCGAAAGAGGCGTCGTTGGAGCAAGAGATCCTGGGTTGGATGATGCGCACGCTGGAGGATACGCCCACCTTGCCGGCCGGCCTGTTGAACTCACTGGTTCCCGACGTGTTTCAGCCCGACGAACAAGTGCAGCTGGTGCAAGGCCAGCTCAGCAACGAGGAACTGTTCCGCATCTGGGACGTGTTGCCGGGCGACTATCAGATCTCCGTGCCCTATGTCGCGCGCGTCGTGCACATCGAGTCGGAGCTGGATCGGCAAGAAGCAGGGCCGGTCCTAACCCGGCAGCTCGATTTCGGCGTGGTGGAGGAGGGACCATGATCCGGGTGCGGCGTCTTGAGAGCGTGGTGCGCCGTGCGCCGCTGGGACTGCGCTTCGTCGACCTGGCGCGCGGCGTGCACGTAACCGATGGCTTGACCGTGCAGGCGTGGCCGGTGGGCGGTGAAAGGCCGGGGCTGCTAGCGGTGCGCTCGCCTTTGTCCGGCGTGTATGGTTATCGCTCGCTGCCTGGGTTGCGGCCTTTTGAGGTCGGTGAACGGCCGGCCAGCGCTTGGTGTCCCGGCAATGGGTCGCCGCCTGACGGCAGCCCAAACTTCGTCTTGTTTGTCGAAGACGGTTTGGGCCGCTTTCTGCCCCAGGTGCTGGCCCTGTGCTTGCCCAGAGAACGGCTGGTAGAAGTGCCGCTGTTTTCTGCGCCTGCTCGTCCTGCCCTGCCTGGGCTGGCTGCGGTCCAGGGGGAGCTGTGGAACCGCTTGGCCGATCGACCTGCGGGCTGGGCAATGGTCACGGCCACGCTGGACGACGCCACCTACGTGGGCATTGCCGATGCTCGTGGCATGTTTACCCTGTTCATCCCCTACGCCAGCGCCCTGCCGCCCCTGATTGGCTCGCCGCCTCACGGCAGCAGTGGGTTGGATCAGTTGACCTGGCCGGTAGCGGTCCAGGTGTTCTTCCAGCCCTCCCACCTGGAGCCGGTGGCCGGGCTCTCTCTGCCGGACATGCGCTCCATTTTGCAGCAGGCGCGGGCCCAGCTGTACGACACGGCTACCACCCACGCCGCGTCAGTAGTTCGCCTTTTGCATTTTGGCCAGGATCTGGTGGTGGCGACCCAGGGCCTGGTCCCTCCCGTCCAGTCGCGCTTGCTGGTCGATCCGGCCTGAGCTGTTGCGGAGATAATCTTGTTTGGTAACTGCTCAGGTGCCGGGCATTTGTAGGCGATTTGCGACCTAGGTTGGCTTCGCAGACACGGTTGCAAACCAGAATCCAAATGCCCGGC